>CAITAM010000086.1 GCA_903890265.1 uncultured Pseudomonadota bacterium
CGCAGACCTTGCGGTATTGGGCGTCGTTGCCGGTGGCCAGCATCACGTGGCCGTCCGCGACAGCAAATACCTGGTACGGGACGATGTTCGGGTGTGCCGTGCCCATCCGCGGTGGCACGGTACCGGACACCAGGTAGTTCATGTTCTGGTTCGCGAGGACGCCGACCATGGAATCCAGCAGGGCGATGTCCACGTGCTGGCCCTGCCCGGTTCGCTCCCTCTGCAGGAGCGCCGCCTGAATACCGATGACACCGTAGACACCGGAAAAGATGTCGGCGAAGGCGACGCCCATTTTCTGCGGCGTGCCATCGGCTTCACCCGTCAGCGCCATGATTCCGCTCATGGCCTGAATCATCGCGTCGTAGCCTGCGCGCTCGGCGTAAGGGCCGGTCTGCCCGAAGCCCGTCACCGAGCAGTAGACGAGGCGCGGGTTAATCTCCCGCAGGGACGCGTAGTCGAGGCCGAACTTCACGAGCCCACCGACCTTGAAGTTTTCAATGAACACGTCCGCGCGGGCCGCCAGGTCGCGGACAAAGGCGCGGCCCTCGTCGCTCTTGAGATCGGCCGTCACCGATCGCTTGCCCCGATTGCAGCAGTGGTAATAGGCCGCGTCGCTGCCGCCACCGGCCGCGTGCTCGACAAACGGCGGCCCCCAGCGACGGGTGTCGTCTCCCTCGGGCGCCTCCACCTTGATCACGTCCGCACCGAGGTCCGCGAGGGTCTGGCCGATCCACGGTCCCGCAAGAATCCGCGCCAGCTCGACGACGCGCAGTCCGGCCAGGGGGCGTTGCGATTCGCTCATGAGGTCAGAAGAAGGCCTGCAGGCCGGTCTGGGCGCGGCCGAGGATCAGGGCGTGGACGTCGTGGGTCCCCTCGTAGGTATTCACCGTCTCGAGGTTCTGCGAGTGGCGCATCACGTGATAGTCCGCCTGAATGCCGTTCCCGCCGTGCATGTCGCGCGCCATCCGGGCAATGTCCAGGGCCTTGCCGCAGTTGTTGCGCTTCACGAGCGAGATCATCTCGGGCGCGGCACGCCCGTCGTCCAGCAACCGACCGACTCTGAGCGAGCCCTGCAGGCCGAGTGCAATTTCGGTCTGCATGTCCGCGAGCTTTTTCTGAAAGAGCTGCGTCTGCGCCAGAGGCCGCCCGAACTGCACGCGGTCGAGCCCGTACTGGCGCGCGCGATGCCAGCAATCCTCGGCCGCCCCGAGAACGCCCCAGGAGATGCCGTAGCGGGCGCGGTTGAGGCAGCCGAACGGTCCCTTGAGACCCGAGACGCCGGGAAGGAGCTGGGACTCGCCGACCACCACACCGTCCATGACGATCTCGCCGGTAATCGACGTGCGAAGCGACAGCTTGCCCGGGATCTTCGGTGCAGACAGCCCTTTCATGCCCTTCTCAAGCACGAAGCCGCGGATCGCGCCGTCATGCGCGTCGGACTTCGCCCAGACGACGAACACATCGGCTATCGGACTGTTCGAGATCCAGATCTTCGACCCCGTCAGCCGGTAGCCGTCCGCAACCTTCTCCGCCCGGGTCCGCATCGAGGCGGGGTCGGAGCCTGCATTGGGTTCGGTCAGACCAAAACAGCCGATCCATTCGCCACGGGCGAGCTTTGGCAGGTACTTCAGGCGCTGCTCCTCGTTGCCATAGGCGTAGATCGGGTACATCACGAGCGACGACTGAACGCTCATCATTGAGCGATAGCCCGAGTCCACCCGCTCGATTTCCCGCGCGACGAGCCCGTAGGCCACGTAGGACGCCCCGGCACAGCCGTAGGTTGCCGGCACGGTGATGCCGAGCAGTCCGAGCTCGCCGAGCTCGGCAAAGATCCCGGGATCGGTGCTTTCGTTCAGGTACGCCTCCGTGACCATGGGCAGCAGGCGCGACTGGGCGAAACTGCGTGCCGCATCGCGGATCATGCGCTCCTCGTCATTCAGCTGGTCATCGAGGAAAAACGGGTCCGCCCAGTCAAAGGTGCCGAGCGAGGGACCGAATGACGTGCCTTTTGCGGCGTGGGTTGCTGTTGCCATGGTGTTGACCGCTCCGTACTTGAGAACGCCTGGACCGCCCCGGAAACCGGGCGCCAACGTCAAAAATGATCTCTATATTGGGCCATCCGCGGGTGCTTTGGCAGCATTGACGGCGCGCGCCGCGCGTGGTCCGGCGCGGCCGGCGGGCGATTCGACCGCGTACCGTCCAGGGCAGCGGATACCCGTCTCGCGCTAATTCGTGCCTAAACTGCTGCCGCGGGTTCAGGACAGGGCGCTCCCTGCCGACCAACCCGGGGATAAGCCGCGCAGCCGTTGGGACAGCCACCTTGGAAACCGCCGACTGGAAAGCAAAGTACCTCACGGCCATCCGCGAAATGGAGGCCAGTGAGCAGCGGTGGTCTGCGGTCGAAAAGGCCCTGAGGCGCCTCGTCAGCCGGCTTTGCGCGGCCGCGAGCGGCATCGACACGCGCCTTGACGGCCAGCTGGACGCGGCCTCCGCCGCCGTCCGGCGGGACCTCGACCCCGCCGAACTCAAGGCGATTGGCGACTCACTGGGCGACACCGTGCTCGCGATGGAGCGCGAGGGCCCCGCGGTCGCCGGGCCGAAGGCATCGCCCCAGCGGGAGGTCGCCCCGCCGGCGCCGGAAGCCCGTCCCCCCAGGTCCTCGCGTCCCGCCCCGGCCGGGCGCGCCGAGCTGGCTGCCACGCTCACCGCCGTGCACGGCCTTTTGGAGCACCTCGCCGCACTGGACGCGGGATCGGGACTCCCCGCGGCACTGAATACCCAGCTGGCCGCCGCCAGTGACGACGCTGCCCTCGCGCGAGTCCTCGACCAGGTGGCGGACCTGGTCCGCGACCGCAGCGACGCCGTGGCAAGCGACCGGCGCGAGGTCGCGGCGATGCTGGGTCAGGTCACCCAGCGCCTCGAGGAGATGACGGAGTTCCTGAGTGGCAGCACCGACGAAAGCAACGCCGCGCGCTCCGACGTGGACACCCTGAACAAGGAGGTCATGGCCGAAGTCGCCACCCTGTCCACCGAAGCCGCGAGTTCGAACGACCTCGCCCGGCTGCGCACGCTGGTGGCATCGCGCCTCGAGGCCGTGGCCAGTCGGGTCAGGGAATTCCGGGCGCATCAGGAATCGCGCTTCATCGCGCACGCAGCCCGCGTCGAGCGTATGCGTAGCCGTATCATCGAGCTTGAGAAGCAGACCGTCGAACTGCACCGCGGGCTCGCGGCCGAACGGCGGCACGCCCGTACCGACGTCCTCACGGGTGTCGCGAACCGTGCCTCGCTCGATGAACGGCTGGCGGAGGAGATTGAGCGTCGCCGGCGCTTCAAGACCGCCGTAGCGGTGCTCGTCTGGGACATTGATCTCTTCAAGAAGATCAACGACGAGTACGGCCATCGCTCCGGCGACGCGGTACTCCGTGAGGTCGCCCGGGCACTCGCGGCGCGCAAGCGCGCGACCGATCACCTCGCGCGCTTCGGGGGTGAGGAATTTGTCATGCTGCTGGTCGGCACGACCGTCAATGAGGCCCTGCGTGTAGCAGACGGTCTGCGCGAAGCCATCGCTGCCATGAAGTTCGGCTTCCGCGGCTCACCGGTCCGCGTGACGGTCTCGTGTGGCATCACCGAGCTTGCCGACGACGACGACCCGCAGACGGTCTTCGACCGCGCCGACGCCGCGCTGTACCGGGCGAAGAACGAGGGGCGAAACCGCTGCATCGCGGCATAACCCTGACCGGCGCGCGGGAGACGTTCTGACGTCGCGCCTGATGTCGCGCCTGATGTCGCGCCTGATGTCGCGCCTGATGTCGCGCCTGATGTCGCGAGTGTGGCACGCTAGCGCTTTGCCCGCCGGAGCGCCTCATGCCGCAGAACAAGTGCCCGCGTACGGTCTGTCTGTTTGTCGCCTTCCTGCTGCAGGCCACGGGCGCACCGCAGGCTCTTGCCGAGCCGAAGGCCGCGGCCGATGTCATCTTCGTCAACGGCCACATCGTGACGGAGGATGCCAACGACCGTGTCGCCGAGGCGCTCGCGGTCAGATCGGGCAGGATCCTTGCCGTTGGCAGTAACGACGAGATCCGCGCACTCGCGGGCCACAGTACCCGCCAGATCGACCTGCGGGGCCACACCGTGACGCCCGGCCTGATCGACACCCACGTCCATCTTGCCAGCGGCGGACTGGATACGCTGATCACGGTCGATCTGAGCGACGCGAGCTCGATCGCCGAGGTTCGCGCGCGCATCAGGAGCCGCGCGGCCACCCTCAAACCGGGCGAGTGGCTGCGCGCAAGCGGCTGGGACGAGGGCAAGCTCGCTGAGGGTCGCTACATCCTCGCCAGCGACATCGATGACCTCACGCCACTCAACCCCGCCTGGCTGGATCACACGAGCGGTCATTACGGCGCGCTGAACTCGGTTGCGATGAAGCAGCTCGGTATCACCCGCGAGTATCAGACACCACCGGCAGGGACCGTGGACCGGGACGCCGGCGGCGTGCCGACGGGCGTGGTCAAGGAGTCGGTGCGTGACTACGTGCTGGCGCGGTTGCCGGCACCGACCGCGGCCGAGCGTCGCGCCGGAATCAAGGCGGGTCTGGCGATCATGCACAGGGAAGGCATGACGGCGATCAAGGACGCGGACCTGCAACCCGCCGAGTGGGACGCCTACGTCGCGCTCGCCCGCGCCGGGGAGCTCAGCGCGCACGTCTGCGCCCTGTTTCATACCGATCCGTCGCTCGCCGCGGCGATGGCGACCAAGGCGCGGGTGCTAGGCCTGCCACGCCCGCCGCAGGTGGCCGCACCCAACCTCGTCTCGTGTGGCGTCAAGGTCTACATGGATGGCAGTGGCGGAGCACGCACCGCTTGGATGTACGACGACTGGAACGTGCGCCGTACCGAGGTCGATACCGGCAACAAGGGGTACCCGGCGCTTGATCCGGCGCTCTATCGCCAGATCGTCCACCTCTACCACGATGCGGGCATTCACATCGCGACCCATGCCGTGGGGGATCGCGCGATCGACTGGGTCGTCGACAGCTACGAAGAGGCGCTCGCCGCGCACCCGGCCAAGGGCCTGCGGCACGCGATCATCCATGCCAACACCCCGACGGACCATGCCATCGGCGTCATGGCCAAGCTGCAGCAAACCTATGACGCCGGCTATCCCGAAACTCAGGGCCCTTTTATCTGGTGGATTGGCGACAACTACGCCGGCAATCTCGGCCCGGCACGCAGCCAGCGACTGAACCCCTACGCGACCTACGTTGCCCACGGCATTCGCTGGGGCGGCGGCTCGGATTACTCGGTGACTCCGCTGCCGGCACGCTACGGACTCTGGTCGTCGGTCGAGCGACGCACGCTCAAGGGCACGTACGGCGAGCAACCCTTCGGCACCGCGGAAAGCGTGCCGGTCGCGGTGGCGCTGCGCTCGTACACGACCTGGGCCGCGCACCAGCTCTTCCTGGATGCCGAGGCGGGATCACTGGAGCCGGGGAAGAGTGCTGACCTCGCGGTCTGGGACCAGAACCTGCTCGAGGTCCCCGCCGCCGGTCTCAAGGACCTGAAGTGCCTGATGACCGTGTTCCGCGGCGGCATCGTTTTTGAATCGCCGGGCAGCGACGTCGTCGTCGGCCGGGCGGGCCGTACGGTCGCCGCCCGCTAGCCCGTCGTCTCGACCGCACTGCCCGCCGTGCGCGACGCCTCGCCTTCCTTCATCTCCCGCTGCAGGAAGTAGTTCAGCGCCGTTCGGATGACGGCAATCGAGGCCAGCTTGCCGATCTGATCCCACGAGGGCGCGACGGCGGTCGAGAGGATGTCGGCGCCGAGCTGCAACTCGAGCGCGAGCGCGAGGAACCGGGCGAGCTGCAGGCGCGACTCGCTGAACGCGTCGCCTTTGCCGCTGCGAAGCACGTTCCACCAGGTCTGGCAGGCGGCGGCGACGCCCACGCCGATCATCGCGGCGCCGGTCACCTCGACGGCCAGCTTGAGCCACAGCACCGCGAACCGGAGTAACTCCTCCGCACTGCCCAGACCTGGTTCCATTGTCCCTGCACCCCTCACGGGGCGCCGAGGCGCCCCTTACCGTGACGATTCATTGTACCGGCGACCGCCGGCGGTAAGCGAAGGCAGCCAGCCCGTTCAGGGCGCCGACCGGTCCGCAGCCGACGGCGGCACCGCCTGCATCAACAGCCCGAGCGAGCGCGTCAGGTCCTTTTCCGCGGCCTTCTCGCCTTTGAAATGCCCGAGACGGACGACGACCAGATCGTGGGTCGGCACGACGAAGGTGTACTGCCCGCCAGCGCCCGCCATGTAGTACGCGCTCTTCGGCAGGGGGTATCCGCCGTCGCCATTGAGCCAGAAGAAGCCACCGTAGACCGGCTGCCCTTGCGCAAGCCAGGCGGGCGCGGCGCTGCTGACGAACGCCGTGTAACCCTTCGGCAAGAGCCGCCTGCCGTTGGCAACGCCGTCGTTGAGGAAGAGGTTACCGAGCCGCGCCCAGTCCCGGCCGCAGGCCAGGTCATAGCCCTGCGTCAGCAGGTCGCCGTCGGCATCGGTTTCAATCACCATCGACCGCACGCCGATGCGGTCGAACAGCGCACGCTGCGGGAACTGCAGGTAGTCGCCGTGGCGACGCTCGACGGCGCGGCGGATCAGGTAGTTGACGAGGACGGGGTCCGTGTTGCGGTAGCGCCCGACCCGGTTGACGGGATACTGCAGGCTCCGGCTGGCGGCATAGCGGAACGCGTTGTCGCCCGTGTAGAGGTACAGGTGCCCGGGGTAGGGCCCGTTCGGGTCGAAATCCGGGTCGTAGGGCGCGACGACACCGAGGCCGCTCGACATGCGCAGGAGATCCGCGATCCGGATGGCCTGCCGCGGATCACCGGGCTGCTGCCACTCCGGTACCGGCGCCGGCTGCCACAGGTCGTAGGCACCCTCGGTGATCAGCACACCCATCAGCGCCGCCGTGACGCTCTTGCCCATCGACCAGCTCTCGAGCGGTGTCGTGGGCGTAATGCCGGGCGCGTAGCGCTCGGCGAGCAAACGCCCCTTCCAGGTGACCACGACGGCCGCGGTCTCGCTCTCGGGGTGCTCGAACGCGGCGTCGACCGCCGCGAGTAGCCTGGTGCGATCGATGGCACTTGGCCAGGGCGCCACTGGCAGACGGTCGCCGAGGGGCCAGGGCGTGGAGGACGCGGCTGGCAACCGTGGACGGAACTGCTCCGGCTTGAAGCGGGGTGACGTCTCGCCCACCGGAAACGTGAGGCAACCCTGGCTGCCGAGAAAGGCGGCCACGCGGCGCCGCCCGTCCGGCAGCGCCACGGACACCGTCCTTGCCTGCCGGTCGATCTCGGGCTGGCCGAGCATCGCCCGCGCGGCGTACGGCGCCGTAAAGTAGCCCACGTGCTCCGCGGCGAACGCGGGGTCGAGACCGGTGATGAACACCGCCGAGCACATCACGCGCGCGTAAGCCCCGGCCTCGTGCAGCAGCCGATCGCCCGGGGGCGGCTCCGGCACGGCGAGCTCCAGGGCTTTCGCGCGCTCGAGACCGGCAATGACGACGGCATCCGCGGTCTCCCCCGCCGCAGGCCGGACAAACGCACCCACGGACGCCGCGAGCAGCAGCAGCCCCAGCAGTCTCGCCCGGTCGATTCCCGTCGACATGTCCCGTTCCCCTGTCCGTCGCGCCTGTGCCGAGACTAGGCAGTTCAGGGTGGCAGGTAAAGCGTGGCGCGGGGCCTTTGCGTGCCAGCGCGCGCGATATACTCCCGGCGTGACAGTGCACAGCTTCTTTCCGACCCGGGTGTACGCGGCCCCTCTGCTGCCCGAGGGCGGCAAGGCACTCAACGACCGCCTGGAGCGGGAGTGCCGGCAGCTCGCCCACGATGACGGGGCTGGCCGTCAGTGGTCGGCCGTGAACTACGCCGGTGGCTACACCTCGTACGGATCCGCCAACCGCATGCACACGGTCTCACCGACCTTTGCGGAACTCGAACGCCACCTCGCAGCGCACGTTCGGGACTTTTCCCGGGTGCTCGGTCTTGACCTGCGCGGCCGCCGCCTGCGGATGACGGACTGCTGGGTCAACATCATGCGGCACCGGGCGCACCACGGGCTCCACCTGCACCCGCTGTCGACGCTGAGCGGTACCTACTACGTGCGCGTACCCAGGGGCAGCCCGGGCCTTAAAATCGAGGACCCGCGACTCGACCGGATGATGGCGACACCGCCACGCAGAGCCGATGCCGAGGTGTCGCCATGGATCACGTTGCCGGCAACGGCCGGCGAGATCCTGCTGTTCGAAAGCTGGCTGCGGCACGAGGTCGTGTCCAATCCGTCACGCACCGCCCGGATCAGCATCAGCTTCAACTACAGCTGGTTCTGAACCGGGCGGCGCGCAGCGGCCACGGTCAGCGCTGCATCACCTGCTTGACTTCCGTCTGCTTGATTGCCGCAGCGCGTCCGTCAAGATCCTGGTACTCGTACATACCGGTCTTGCTATTGAGCTTCGGCTGGCCCTTCGCCTGGATCAGCGTGCCATCGTTGGTGCTGATGATGTAGCGCGGCGTTGAACAACCCGCCAGGACGGCAACGGTTACGAGGGCAGCAAACAAAATCGACTTTTTCATTAACGGACTCCCTGACTGCGTAATGGCTCTCGCCTGCGAAATGTCCCGGATCACCCGGGACCGATGAGCGTGGCCGGCGAACCGACCCTGCCGAACACGACGGTTTCCTGTTATGCCCGAAGCCGGAGGTTCTCGGGGTCGTACAGGGGCTCCGTGGCGACCACCGCCCGCCGGCGCTCGCCGAGGATCTCCACCGCCAGCTCGGTGCCGGGAGTGGCCAGATCCGTGCGTACGTAGGCAAGCGCGATGCTCTTCTGCAAGCGGTAGCCAAAACCGCCCGACGTGACGAGCCCGACGTACTCGTCACCCGAGTACACGACGGAAACTGCTGCCGCATCGGCGTCAGTCGCGTCCACAATCAGCGGTACGAAACGCTCCCGCGGGCCTGCCGCGTGCTCCCTGGCAAGCGCGGCCTGGCCGATGAAGCCGCCCGCCTTGTCGAGCTTCACGAACCGGTCAAGCGACGCCATGTAGGGCGTGTACTCGGTCGTCAGGTCCGCCTTCCACGACCGGTAGCACTTCTCGAGTCGCAGGCTGTCCATGGCATAGAGGCCGAAGTCATGGATACCGAACGACTGGCCGGCCGCCCAGATCAGCTCGTAGATGCCCTGGAGGTGCTCAAGCGGGATGTGCAGCTCCCAGCCGAGCTCGCCCACGTAGTTCACCCTCGCAGCAATGGCCTTGGTGTAGCCGATGTCGATCGTGCGCACCGAAAGCCACGGGAAGGCGTCGTTGTCGAGTCGGGCCCCGGTGACCTGCGCCAGCACCTCGCGTGACTTCGGACCGACCACGATCAGGGTGCCGTAGCGTGCGGTCAGGTTGCTGAGCCTGACGTCGCGACTTGCCGCTGGCAGGTTCTCGGTCAGCCAGTGCTCGTCATGCAACTCACCGGCCGCGGCGCTGATGAGCCAGTAACGCTCGTCACCGAGGTTGGTCAGCGTCATCTCGGTCATGATCCCGCCGGAGGCCGTGCACAGGTAGTTGAGCGCGGTGCGCCCCGGCTTTGGCACGACGCCGGTGACCAGATGGTCAAGCCAGCCCCTCGCATCCTTGCCGGTCACCTCGAACTTGGCGAACCCCGGCAGGTCGAGGATGGCGACGCGCTCGGCCACCACCTCGCACTCGCGCGCCACCGCCGCGTGCCACGCGGGGCGACGGAACGACAGCTCGGGATCGGTCGGATCACCCGCTTCGGGGAAGTAGACCGCCCGTTCCCAGCCGCCGCGGGCGCCAAACTTCGCGCCCTTGGCCTTCAGCAGCTGGTAACACGGCGAGGCCTTGGCCGGACGGCCCGCCGGACGCTCCTCGGCGGGGTAGCCGATGCCGTACTCGTGCTGGTACGTCTCGGTTGCCTTGGCGAGAACGAACTTCGCGTTCGCGTGTGGCAGGTAGCGACGCGAATCAAGCGGCCACATGTCCCATTCGGGCTGGCCGTTGACCACCCACTCCGCGATCGACTTGCCGGCGCCACCGGCCTGGACGATGCCGAAGGTAAATCCGCAGCAATGGTAGAACCCGGGCAGACCCGGCGCGGGGCCAAGCAGCGGATTGCCGTCCGGCGCGTAGGGGATGGGACCGTTGATCACGGTCTTGACACCCACCGAACCGAGGATCGGTACCCGACCACAGGCCGCCTCGATGTACTTCTCAAGCCGCTCCAGCGCGTCGTCAAACAGCTGGTTGGCGAAATGCTCGGGGATGCCGTCCAGCCAATGCGCGGTCGCATCCCACTCGTAGGGCCCGAGCAGCAGGCTGTGGCGCTCCTGGCGCAGGTAGTAGCTGACGTCCGGGTCGCGCATCAGTGGCAGTCGCGCCGACCCGCGCTCGACAAGCTCCGGAATGTCCTCCGTCACCAGGTACTGGTGCGACATGGTCACGATGGGCAGGTATACCCCGACCATCGCCGCCACCTCGCCGCCGCGGTAGCCCGCCGCGTTGATGACACGCTCCGCGCGGATCGTTCCCTTGTCGGTGTGCACCAGCCACTCGCCGGACGAGCCTCGCTCGATGGCGGTTACCCGCGTGTTGCGGTAGACCTCCGCGCCGTTATCCCGGGCGCCCTTGGCCAGCGCCTGGGTCATCTGCGCCGGATCGATATCGCCGTCGTACGGATCGTACAGCCCGGCTTCGAGTCCATCCGTCACGATGAACGGGTGATGCTTCTTCAGCTCGTCGAGCGACAGCATCTCGAAATCCATGCCCTGGGCACGGGCCTGCGACACGACATGCCGGAACTCATCAACCCGGTCCTTGGTATGGGCGAGGCGCAGGCTGCCGGTAATGTGGTAGTTGATGTCGTAGCCCACCCGCTTCGACAGCGCGGCATACAGGCTCGTGCTGTAGCGCTGCAGCTTCATGAGGTTCCACGACGTCGTGAAGTTCGGGCAATTGCCGGCGGCGTGCCAGGTGGAACCGGCGGTCAGCTCATCGCGCTCGATCAGCACGACATCCTTCCAGCCGAGTTCCGTCAGGTGGTAGAGCGCGCTGCAGCCCACCGCACCACCACCGATCACCACCACCCGCGCTTGCGTCTTCATTATTAAAGAAACTCCTCAGTTACACCGCGCCGTCGACGCCACCGGCCACGCCCGGGCGACTGGCCCTTCCGCCCCATGTCGTCAGGCTTTGATACGCACATTCTTAGGATCGTAGAAGGCCTCCAGCTGGACGGTTGCCGGGTAACGCTGGCAGGCAACCTCCACCTCGAACCGGCCGTCGCGCAGCCACGCGGCATCGACTCCGCCGTCATGGTGCACGTACCCGAGACCCAGCGACGCGCCAAGCCGGTGCCCGAAGGCACCGGACTTGATGGAACCGACGATCTCCCCGTTACGGACGATGGGCTCCTCGTGGTAGAGCAGCGGCACGGACGCGGGATCGCCCTCGATCCGCACCTGCACGAGCCGCTTCTCGAGCCGCCCAAGGCTGCGCTGGGCGAGAAGCACCTCGCGGCCGCGGAAGCCGCCCTCCTTGTCCCACGCGACCGTGAACCCGAGCCCTCCCTCGAGCGGGGTGTCCTCATCCGCCACGTCGTGTCCCCAGTGGCGATAGCCTTTTTCCACACGGCAGGCGCTCATCGCGTGGTAACCGGCATGCACGAGCCCCAGCGGGCGGCCGGCCTCGAGCAGTTGCTCGTACACGTGGGCCACGAATTCCGTGCTGACGTAGAGCTCCCAGCCCAGCTCGCCGACGTAGGTAATTCGGCTTGCGCGCAATCGCGAGTAGCCGATCTCGAGTTCCCGCGACCAGCCGAACGGGTGCGCGGCGTTGGACAGGTCCGCGCCGGACAGACCCTCCAGCAGTTCACGACTGCGCGGTCCCATGATGCCAAGCATGGCAACGCCCGCCGTGACGTCCGTGACCGTGCAATGCGCGCCGCGCTCTGCCGCAATCGCACGCCGCAGCCAGGCAAGATCACGGGTCTGCGCCGCCGCGGCGGTGACCACGAGGAATTCCTCCGCTCCGGTCCGGGTAATCGTCAGATCCGCCTCGATGCCCGCCGCGTCGTTGAGCCACTGGGTGTAGACCACCCGCCCGACAGGGACGTCCACATTGGACGTCGACATGAAGTTCAGGATCCGGCAGGCATCGGCGCCCTGCACCAGAAACTTTGAAAAGCTGGTCTGGTCGTAAAGAGCGACCGCATCTCGCGTCGCAAGGCACTCCGCACGGCAGGCGTCGAACCAGTTCTGGCGTCCGTACGAGTAGACGTAGTCCGGCTTGCTGCCCGGGGCGGCATACCAGTTCGGTCGTTCCCATCCGGCCGTCTCGCCCATGCAGGCGCCCGATGCGACGAGGCGATCGTGCAGAGGCGAACGCCGGGCACCCCGCGCGGTCTTGTACTGGTAGTACGGCCAGTGCATCGCGTAGAGCAGGCCAAGCGTCTCCACCGTGCGGTCGTGCAGGTAACGCTTATTGGACTGGAACGGGATGACGCGGCGGATGTCCATGTCGGCCAGGTCCATCGGCGGCTTCCGGTCGACGACCCACTGCGCGACAACCTTGCCGACCCCGCCGCTCGCGGCGATGCCGACGGAATTGAAACCCGCCGCGACGAAGAGGTCCCGGACCTCGGGCGCCTCGCCGATGTAATAGCGGTCATCCGGCGTAAAGCTTTCCGGGCCATTGAAGAAGAGCGCGATCCCGGCGTTGGCGAGCGCGGGAACCCGTTCAATGGCATCGTTCAGTATCGGCTCGAAGTGCTCGGAGTCCTCCGGCAGCGTATCGAAGCAGAAATCCTCGGAGATGCCCTTCATACCCCAGGGCTTCGCCACGGGCTCAAAACAGCCCATCAGCAGCTTGCCGGCGTCTTCCTTGTAGTAGGCGCACTCGTCCTGAACCCGGAGCACCGGCAACCCGGACGGCAGCCCCGCGATGGGCTCGGTGACGATATAGAAGTGCTCCGCGGCGTGCAGCGGCACCGCGACCCCTGCCGCTGCCGCCAGATCACGTGACCACATGCCACCGGCGAGAATGACCGTGTCGGCGGCAATGAAGCCGGCCGCGGTCTCGACGCCGGTCGCCCGGCCCTGCTCGACCCGAATCCGCTCCACTTTCGTGTTCTCGAAAATGCGCGCACCGCGCTGCTTCGCGCCCTTCGCCAGCGCCTGAGTCGTGTCGATCGGGTTGGTCTGGCCGTCCTTCGGAATGAAAATACCGCCGACGAGATCGTCCACCTTCAGCAGCGGCCAGCGCTCAAGAATCTCGCCGGGCGTGAGGACATGCATCTCGAGCCCGAACATCCGGCCCATGCAGACACCGCGCTTCAGCTCCTCGAAGCGGGCCTCGGTCTTCGCCACCGAAATGGATCCGTTCTGCCGAAAGCCGGTCGCCTGGCCGGTCTCGGCCTCCAGCGAGTGATAGAGGTCTGCGGTGTACTTCGCGAGTTCGGTCAGATTACGCGTGGCCCGCAGCTGACCGACGAGACCCGCGGCATGCCACGTCGTGCCACACGTGAGCTGACGGCGCTCCAGCAGCACGACGTCGGTCACGCCCAGTTTGGTCAGGTGGTAGGCGATCGAACAGCCGGCAACGCCGCCACCCACGATCACGACGTTGGCGTGGTTCGGAATACTCATTTTCGACTACCTCTCGGGCCGCAGCGACCGCGGCGATGACGTGTGTTCCGCCGCTGCCGTCATCGGCGCTGCCCGCTGAGGGCCTGCGCCAGCGGCGGGGCGGCATCGGGCCGGAACGCACGAATGTCCTTGCCCACGACCGAGGCGACCGTCGCCGCGATCTGCGACTGAGTAACCGGCGAGGTGTTTTTGAGCTCACCCAGCGCCGGGGTGCGCGGGCCGATAACGGCGATCCAGATGTTGTCTGAGCCCTTCTGTTCGACACCGTGATCCTTCCATTCGACCGGCCCGGACCCCCGGCCGTGATCGGCCGTCACGATGAAGGTCGTGTGCCCGCGGTACGCCGGCAGGGACTGCATCTGACGCCAGAGGTCGGCGACGAAGGCATCAAAGCTGTGCGCGCCTTCCAGCACGAGATCGTAGCGGCCCGCGTGCGCGAAATTGTCGGTGTCGCCAAACCCGACGAAGAGTACGCGTGGCTGATGCGTCGCGAGGTGGCGGCGGAGCGCGACATGCAGAAAGGAATCGTAGGGATCCTCGCCTTCCAGCCGCGTCGTCGTCTGGTACAGCTCGCTCAGCAGGACGCCCGTGTCCGTGCGATCGGCCCGGTCGACCAGTGTCGCCCCGGACCTGACGGGCAGGCCCGAGCGGCCCTCGTTGAAGATGTCATGGAACACGCTCCAGGTGCCGAAGATCTCCACGCGGCCCTTGAGATCGGGCAACGAATTCAGCCACTCGAACACCGTGACGTTCGGATTCGGCCCGTACTCGTTCTTGTCGATGCGCGAGTCCGCGACACCCGTCGACATTTCGTTGTAGCCGGGATACGAGAACCACCAGGGATTGGTTACGCGGGCGACACTGCCGGCCGTCTGGTTGCCGTAGAGCAGCCCGTCGTGCGCTACCGTCCCCCACAGGAACGGCATAAGGCGGCGCCGGCGTTCACTGACGTCGTCCGCCCAGAAGCGCTCCCGGAGTTCCGGCACGGGGGTCCAGCTGCCGCCTTCCTCGCCGTTCAGGAGGGTGGGGTCCGCGCCGGTAAAGACCTCCTGCCAGCGCAGCCCGTCGCAGACGATGAGGACCACGGTCTCGCGGGCCTCTTTCTGCTGCGTCGCGGCATCCGCGCCAGTCCACAGCCCGGTCGCAACGAAGAAGACGAGTGTCGCCAGGTACCTGCTCATAACCGCTCCTTCCGTCGCCAGTCGCCGGCCGAGGCTGAGGCCGCGCCGCATATTACTTGATCGTGCCGCCGATCGGCCGGTCCGTTAGCGACACCCAACGGCCCGGGCCGGCTAACCGCTCGGCTGGGCGTCAGGCCCGATCGGAATTGCCCTGCACCGCAACAAAACGGCAAACTTCGCAGTCCCGCACCGCACACCGTCGCGGTGGCCCCGACCTGTCCCGCCGCGGGACCCCCGTTCAAGGAAGCGAAGTGTCCACATCAACCACCGTCCTGTACCGAGCCATCCGCACGACCTTGCTGGCGTTCCTGTCCACGCTGGCCCTGGCCGACCGCGCCGCCGCGGACCAGCCGGCGGTCGCCGCGAGCGGCCTCGACGAGATCACGGTCTTTGGCTCGCGCGCCGGCGCCCGGACGGTGTTTGACAGCGCGGTTCCGATCGACGTGTTCGCCCCTGCCGATGTCCAGGCGGCGCTCCGCTCCGGTGAGGTCGGCCAGGCGCTGCAAGCGCTCTCGCCGTCCATCAACATGCCGCGCGCGTCCGCCTCGGGCACCTCGGACTCGGTTCGCACGCTGCAGTTTCGCGGCCTTGCCCCCGACCAGCTGCTGGTGCTCGTCAACGGCAAACGACGTCACACCAACGCGGTGATGGACATCGAGGGCCAGTTCCCGGGCACCGTCGCGGTCGACGTCAACGCGATCCCGCCGAGTGCGATCGATCACATCGAAGTGCTGCGCGACGGCGCCGGTGCGGTGTACGGCAGCGATGCCATCGCGGGCGTCGTCAACATCGTCCTCAAATCGGACACCAATGGCGGCGAGATCGGCGCGGGCTACGGTGAAAACCACACCCACTTCGCGCCCACCGGCAGCAGTATCTCCGACGGCCGCAATCGCACCGTTGGCTTCGATTACGGCCTGCCGTTCGCCGGCACGGGCACGCTGCATTTCGGCGCCGACTACCAGAACCGCGGCTCGACCAACCGCGCCGGGTACGCTGATGCCGCGCAGGCCTCCTACAACGCGACGCCGGCCGACCTCGCCACCAACGACCACGTCGTATTCCGGTCGGGCGACCCGAAGCTCGAATCAAAGGGACTGTTCTACGACGGCAAGCTGGGCCTCGACGGCGGCGTGTCGCTGTACTCGTTCGCGACGGCCGCCTGGCGCGACACCGAGGGTGCGGCCTTCTTCCGCTACCCCGGCGATCCGACCAACGTGGCGGCCATTTACCCGAACGGCTTCCTGCCGGTGTCGACGGGCAAGAACCATGACATCGACTGGGTCGCCGGCCTGCGGGGCAAGGGCGGCTCGTGGGACTGGGACCTGAGCGGCCGGGAGGGCTACAACACGTTCTCGTACGGGCTCGAGCATTCGCTGAACGCGTCGCTCGGCGCGGCCAGTCCGACGAGCTTCCACGTCGCGAACTTCACCTACGAGGAACGCGCACTCAATCTCGATCTTTCGCGCGAACTCGCCCTCAGCAACTCGGCGGCCCCGCTCAACATTGCCGCGGGGCTCGAATACATGCACGAGGCCTACCACACCTCACCCGGCGATCCGGCGTCCTATGCGGCCGGGCCGTTCACCTCAAGTCCGCCGGGCTCGCAGGGTGACAACGGTCTTCCTCCGGCAGACACGGTGCACCTGTCCCGCAGCGTGGAGTCCGCGTACCTCGATCTTGATCAGGATCTGGGTCGTACGCTGCTCGTGGGTGTCGCCGGCCGCTACTCGCATTACAGTGATTTCGGCAGCGCCACGACCGGTAAATTCACGGTCCGCTACAAGCTGACCGACGATTTGCTGATCCGCGGTGCGGTATCCAACAGCTTCCGCGCGCCGGCACTCGCGCAGACCGGCATTCGATTCGAGACCCTCGCCTTCAACTCGACCGGTACGGGTCTGCAGAACAGCGCCTTCCTGCCGCCGGGCGCCCCGCTCGCGCAGGGCCAGGGAGCACTGCCGCTGAAGCCGGAGAAGTCGACCAATTACACGGCGGGCATCGCGTGGCGAGCGGGATCGCAGCTGTCCGCCTCGGCGGACGTGTATCAGATCCGAATCCACGACCGCATTGTCCCCACCGGTCAGATTCCGGTGACGGATCCCACCATCGCCTCGGTGCAGTTCCTGACCAACGGCCTCGACACGACGACGAAGGGCCTGGACATCGTGGTCAGTAACAAAACGAGCCTGAGCGAGGGCACGCTGCTCCTCAGTGCCGCATTCAATCGTGGCTACACGCACGAGGACGGTCTGCGCGGCGTGCTGGGATCACCCGGGGTCGCCAACGAGACGGTGCTTGTCCCGCTCATCTACGGATCGCCGTCCACCAAGCTTATTTTCACGCTCGACTACACGTCGAACAATCGCTGGGGAATCCGCCTGCAGCCCACGCGCTACGGTACCCTGTACGCGTTCTCCTACGACCCCGCGCTGCCGACGCTGGACGGCGCCAACGTCCAGAAGTACGGGTCGGCGTGGACCTTCGATGCCGACCTGCACTACGACTTCACTGCCGATCTGACCGGCTCGATCGGCGGCTACAACGTCACCAACCGCTATCCAGACCGCTCCACCCCGGGAGGCTCGTACTACGGCGCCCTGCCCTACAACTACGCGAACCCCATCGGTATCAACGGCGCGTACTACTACGCCCAGGTGACGCTGAAGCTCGGCAAGAAGCACTGAGAAGGCGGGGGCATCCGGACGCGCCGCAGGGACGCGCCCGGAGGCACCGACAGCCGGGCGTCAGCGCCAGATGCAATAGGTCTTGCGCAGGGTCTCGTGAATCGTCCACACGCCCTTGGTGTTCGGCGGGAAGTAGGCGGCGTCTCCGCCGCGAAAGTCGAACGTGTCGCCGGCGGCCGTCACGAACGTGGCATGGCCGCTGATGAAGTGCGAGAACTCTGCATCGACGATGGCGCGCGCGAAGGTCCCCGGCGACGCCTCCCACGTCCCGGTACTGACGGAGCCGTCCTCCGCCTCAAAGGCGCTGTGGGTCGCGAGCTTGGGCGACGGATGTTCGCCCACGGGGGGCGGCGCGGCTCCAAGCCTGAAGTCCAGCGCGCTCAGGTGACCGGGCCGGCGTAGATGAACGATTCCCATGCGGAGTCTCCAAGGGTTAGGGTCGTGACAAATTGTTCGTCGCAGAGGGCAGGCGCGAGCGGCTCGCACCGCGCGGGTCGCGCCGCCCGTGCAGCAGGTCGCCGCGGTCGGCGCGCAGCAGGTTACCGCGCAAACGCGTCCGTCGCGGCCACGAGCGCCAGGCGAGTGCCCTTCTCAAACGCGGAGTGGCCCGCGTCGGCAATGACGTGCAGCGTCGACTCCGGCATGGCGCGGTGCAGGTCCCAGGCGCTGCGCATGGGACAGACGACGTCGTAGCGACCCTGCACGATCACGGTCGGGATGTGCCGGATCTTGTCCACGTTCGCGAGCAGGTGATCGTCGGTGGCGAAAAAGCCACCGTTGACGAAATAGTGGCACTCAATGCGCGCAAACGCGGCGGCGTAGCCCGGGTTCCTGAACTGCGCGACGTAATCGGGGTTCAGGTGCAGGTAGCTCGTCGCGCCTTCCCAGATCGACCACGCCCGGGCTGCCTCGATCAGCGTTGGCCGGTGGTCACTGGTCAGACGCCGGTAGTAGGCGGCCATCATGTCATGGCGTTCCGCCTCGGGAATGGGCGCGACGTACTGTTCCCAGAGGTCCGGGAACAGCGACGCGGCGCCGCGGGGGTCCTGGTAGAACCACTCGAGCTCCGTCCGTCGCAACATGAAAATCCCGCGCAGCACGAGTTCCGACACGGACGTCGGGTAGACCTGCGCGTAGGCCAGTGCGAGCGTCGAGCCCCACGAGCCGCCGAACACCTGCCACTGGACGATACCGAGGTGGACCCGAAGCTTCTCGATGTCCTCGACGAGGTCCCACGTGGTGTTCTCGATGAGGCTGGCGTGGGGCCGACTCCGACCGCAGCCACGCTGGTCGAACAGCACGATCCGATAACGCTTGGGATCGAAGAAGCGCCGCATCTTGGGATCGGTGCCGCCACCCGGCCCGCCGTGCAGAAAGACCACGGGCTTGCCGCGCGGATTGCCGCTCTCTTCGAAGTAGATCTTGTGCAGTGGCGAGACCCGCAGCATGCCGCTGCGATAACAGTCGATCTCGGGGTAGAGGTCTCGCGGGCGGGCGAGACGCACCGCTTTCTTCGCACGGCTCGCGACAGCGCGGCCACTCGGGGCGGTACGTGCGCCAGAGGCCAACTTTCGCCGCACGGCCGTTCGCTTGGTCGCCATTTCCCGTCTCCCTGAAGGACGCGCTCGCGCTGCGCTTTGTCCCAGTCTAGGAAAAAGGCCCAGACGGCGCCAGTCGCAATGACCCCCGCTCAAGGCGTCGTCGACAGCAGGCGAATTCGTGCGTCAGAATCGACCCGGTCTTCGTTGGGTCACCGTCGTTTCAGCGATTCAACGAGCCCAAGCCAGTTGCCGTAAAACGCTTCGGCAGCCGCCGCCCAGCGATGGGTCGCCGAGGCCAGCGCGAGGTCGAACGGAAAATCCGCCAGCCGCGTCGACGCCGGAGCCGCACGCGCCCGCTCGGCGAATCCGTCCAGCGCCGCCCGCGCGGCCGGGCCGAAGTAACCCTCCGGCTCTGCGGGGTACGTCGCACGCTCGCCGGCGAGGAACCGACCGACATCCCGCCGGAATTCGCGCAGCAGCGTATCGGCGAGATACTCGGGATGCCCCTGGCAGAACACCAGCAGGCTTCGTGACTGCTTGGCAAAGAGGTCCGCGCCGTTGTCGGCGGACGACGTCAGCATCTCGTAGCCCGCACCGACCAGATCGGGCAGCCGGATTTCGTTCCAGCGGGAGTGCGGCGTCAGCACCACCTCCGGCAGTCCCTTGAGCAACGCATGGCCGGACTGGCCGGCGTGCTCAAAGACGCCGCTGCGCTTCTCGGCAAGCCGGATTCTCGGCACACGGTCGAGCCGCCACACGGCCGCGTGGGCCGCAAGGCACGACCACAGGCTCGTCGGCAGGTGCCCGTCGGCGTACTCTAGCAAGTCGCAGAGGCTCGACCAGTACGGTTCGTCCTCCACGTGCCCGGCTTTTGGCTCCGTGCCCGTCACGATCAGGGCATCGGGCGCCGATGCGGTGAGCGCGGCCAGGCTCCAGTACCGGCCGTCCATATGGCGTGCGACCGCGTCGCCGCGGACGATGCCGTCGAGGCAGGCGTAGCGAACCCTGATACGGCGGGTACCGGCACCGGCAGCGAGCAAGCGCGTGAACTGCCGCTCCGTGCCAAGCAGGGCACTGTCCGGCATGTTGTTCACGATCCCGATGGTCAGCGCGGCACCGCGGTCGTGGTCGACCGCCAGTCCTCGCCCCTCGGCGGCTGGCTGCCCTGGCGGCAGATCGATCTCGATGGACACGCAAACTTCCTGAATCTGGGCGCAGCGGGCGGCGCCGGGGCAGCACGGCTTCAACTCGCCACGAGTGAGCCGGTCATCGTTGCCCCTCATAATATGGCAACGCGGGCACCGGTTGAAACAATATGGAAATATCAAGTACGGGCCCAACGGCAAGGCCGGACACCGACAGGCATGCGGTATGCGCGTGGTCGGAGGCCGGGTTCGCGGCCACGGTCGGCTCGCCAGTGCCCCGGGCGTCCTCACCGGGCGCGGTTGCGGCCGGGTGGCGAAAGTAACGACCGGTCCGCACTTTCTCCGGCGACCCGCCTAGCCCGGCCGTGGCTCGCTATACTCCGGCGCCGGAGCCCGACATTGCCGCGGTAGGATCGTGCCCCTTATGCCCACCTCATCGCCGCCCGTTGCCGTGTTTGATGACACCTGGTCACCCACGCTGACGTTCACGTACTCGCTGGGGCGGCGCGGGGTACCGCTGCACTTCTACGGCAGCGGCTCCGGCCAATGGACCCGCTTTCGTCATACGAGGGCCGCTTGCCCGCCACCCGGTCTGCCGGACGAATTCCTGCCCTGGCTTCAGGAGAAGATCGCCGCAGGTACCATCGCCCGGATCGCGCCGACCAGCGACCTCATCGCCTATTACATTTCGGCGCTGCGGGACCATTTTCCTCGCGACGTGGCCCGGGCGATCGCACCGCTCAGTGAGATCGAGGCGTGCCTCATCAAGTCGCGTTTCGCCGACCGGTGCCTGTCCGTGGGCTGCGAGACACCGGCCGTCGCGTCGCCGACCGGACTGGATGAGGCCCTCGAGGCGGCCGAGCGCCTGGGCTACCCGGTCATCCTCAAGCCCAAAAGTCACCTTGGACTCGGCTTCGCCGAGCGTGGCTCGATCGCGCACAGCGCCGACGAGCTGCGGCAGCAGTTCCGCCCCTACTCGGTCCAGTCGGGACAGAACTATTTCCTGTCCCGCTATCCCGAGTTGCCGTGGCCCTTGCTGCAGAAATACCTGCCCGCGGCGCAACGGCGGGTCTACAGCGTGTCCGGAGTCCGGGATCGCGACACGGGTATCGTCTCCGCGGCCGTGTCCTTCAAAGGCGAGCAATGGCCCCCGGGCGTCGGCACGAGCATTCGGCAGGTGGGCGTCAACGACCCGCGTATCCTCACGGCCGGGCTCGGCGTCGTCGAGCACTTCCTGAGTTCAGGCATCTTCGAACTCGAACTGGTGGAGGATGCCGACGGCGGACTGAACGCGATTGATCTCAATCCGAGGGGCTTTGGTTTCATGGGGCTCGACCTCGCCCGAGGCCAGGACCTGCCGTGGCTCTGGTACTCGAGCACGTTGCACCCGGTGACGCCACTCGACCAGAGCACCCTGATCGACGCCGTGGAAGCCGTTCCGCCCGCGATCGGCCTCTGGGTGCTGCTCGCCAATTCGATCGCCGGGCCGTCGAAAAAGCGCGCTATCGTTTCCATGCTGGGGCACGGCGCAGACCCTGCGCCCCTCGTGCGCAGCAACCTTGCCCACCTGAAGCACCCTCGCAGCCTGCTTCGCGCCCAGTGGCACGCCTACCGGACGCACCGGGATCGGCTGGCCCCGGCAGCGCCTTAAGGCAACGGACCGTCGCCCGCCGCGCCCGATACCCGCCGCGCGTACTGGCGCAGCAGCGTCAAGGACGTGTCCCAGCCGTTGATCAGCGTGTCGAACGACGAGTAGTCCAGTGCCTTTTTACTGCTCACCGATCGCGCACCCTTCAATACCAGCGCCTTGCACAGCGTCGACATCTCATCGTGCAGCTGCACAAGCTCGGCGCGCTCGGGCGCACCGTCCGCGAACAGCCACTCGAAGTACCGCGCGGCCAGGTCGCACATCGCGCCGAGCTGGCGGAAATTGGCGAACGCCCAGGCGTGGTAGTACTCAAGGCCCCGCTCCTGCAAGCGCGGCAATTCGGCACGCAGCCGGTCGGTAAAGCCAATGACAGGATTGCCGACCGGTCGCCGGCTGATCTCACGCAAGAGATGCCGTGCCGATCGCTCGCGCAGGTCCCGTCCACTCATCCGCCGCACGCGATCGACGTGGACGACTTCCGCAAATAACGGCATGTACTCGGCCGACGGCTCCGCGTCGAGGCGAAACGTCGCGCGGTAGTCCGCGCCGCCCAGACGGAAGTATCCGCCGTTGTGGAAGTAGCCGAGCGTCCCGGCCCGGGGATCGATCTCGGCGAGAATAATCGTCGACTTCGTGTGCTTGCGCTGGTAGTCCGTCCCGGCGGTATCCGGCAGCCAGAAGGCGTCTGCTTCCGTGCTGATCAGACGCCCCTCGCCGAGGTAGTCCAGCGCGTGCTCGTGCAGCGTGCGCCAGACGTTCATTTCCTGCACGTCCACGCCGTACAGCTCGAACAGGTCCGTGTGCGCGGGCTTGAGAAAGGTCCACTGGTCCCCGTCAAAGTGCAGCGACACCGTGACCGGGAGCATGGCATGCGGATCCAAGCCGAGGGAATGGACGAGCTCTATCCAGACGTCCACGTAGCAGTTCTTTTCGGGCCACGCGGACGATTCGCCGTGCAAGGCGTGCCGTTGGTAGCCGTCTGCCGAAAGACCCGCGATCGTCTGCCGGAGCGACTCGCCGTCGGTGCTCATGCTCAGAGACCCAGCTTGGTCCGAACCGCACCGGGCCATCGGGCGGGATCAAAGCCGTGGGTTTTGAAGAGTGCGATGACGATTCGCTCGAGCCCGAAGCCCAGGCAGGCGGTACTCGCGGGCTCGCCGCTCGGCAGGACGATATCGAAGGCAGAGCCGAAGTACTGCTGGTGGTAATTGAAGGAACACACGGCGGTCGGCGAGTCACCGTCGTTGACGGGCACGAGCACCTCGAATTTCAGCTGCTGCTGTGCCTGGCTCGCCGCCATGATCTTGCCGGCCCGGCCGAAAAAAGGATCGGACGCGACGTCGGACACGGCGTCGAGCCCGAGCGATTGGAGGAGCGTGAGGCCACGCTGCAGCCACATGTCCCGCCACTCCACCACCTGCGCCGGGGTGCCGACCCGGACGAATTCGCGCACCCGAAACGATTGCATCCGCGTGGGCTGCGGTGACGGCTCGTGACGAAACACCCAGTTGAACATCGTCACGAGATGGCCACTGTCCGGCACGACACCGGTAAAGCTCGGGTAGACCGGGTAGCAGGCCGCCGGATTCAGCACGACATCGGTCATCTGCAAGAGGTCGCCCCACGGCTCGCCCGCGGCAATGCGTTGCGAAAAGCCCTTGGAACCGCGTTCATCGCCGAAATAACTGCATACCGCGCCACACAGGTGCGGGAACGAATCCATGTAATTGAGTTTCTCGATGATCTTGCGGCTGATCACCGGCGGGAACACGCAATAGCGCGCACCGTCGTCCCTCGAAATCTCATCGACCAGCGCGTTGAACCGTGCCAGCACGAGCTCGAATACCGCACCCCGGCCGAATGCTCCCTGGACACCGACGGGGATGATGAGGCCGTGCTCGACCAGACCATCGTACAGGGACGTCGGGGGGGCGCTTGCTCCGCTCATAGCTCGGTCTCCGTCAGTCGTCCTTGACCACGAGCAGCAGAGACGCGCTCTTCGCTGCTATGCGCTCATTGGAAACCATGAGCGATGCCGATAGCAGGTCCCGGTAATGCCGGCCCACGGAAAACGGCGAGTCGTTCTTATAGCCCATCAGGCCGGCGATCTGCAGCGCCTGATGCACGATCCGCGGGCCCGCCTCCGAACAGGCGCACTTCAGCTGGTTGAAGCGCAGGGCCCAGTTCATTGTAGTCAGTTCCTCGCGTCGGCCGGCGTCAGCCGAAATCTCGTCGAACTCCGCCGCCACCTGCTGCCAGTTATGGCGCATGGACTGCAGGTCCTGGCTGACACGGGCGAGCAGGATGGCCGAGGGCGGCGTTTCGCCGATTCGCTTGCGGGCCTCCGCGCGAACCACCGCACTTGCCCTCGACACGGCGTCGGCCGCGATCCCGGACCAGAGTCCAGCCCAGAGCACGTGCGAGTAAGGGACCATGGTGACGGCCGACGAGTCGGCGTAGGACCCGGGGATGATCTGATCGACGTGGCCGCTGGACTCGAGCTTGAACCCCGGACTGACGGTCCCGCGCATGCCGAGCGGGTCCCAGGTGGACGTCTGGGTCAGGGTGTAATCGTCCTTCTTCACGAGCACGAGCACCTGGTCGCTCGCCGGTGACTCGGCCGTGCGGCGGCAGGTGACGAGAATCCCGTCCGCATGGCCGCAATACGATCCCGTGGTCGCGTCCTTGTTGAGCGTGAAGCGATCGCCGGCAATGTCCACCGCACAGATGCTGGAGCGGGTATCGCCGTAAGTGCCGACCTCCGAGGTCATCGAGGCGAGCAGCCACTGATGCTCGACGAGGCCGCGCATGTAGTCCTGAAAGTAGGCGGAGTGGGCGCCATGGCGGGCAATGCACCCGACCTGGATGTGGTGCATGGCAAGCACCATGCTGCTCGCGCCACAACCCTGGCCCAGGGCCGCGCACATGGCGGCGAGATCGCGAAGGCCCATGCCGGCGCCGCCAAACTCCTCCGGTACCGCGGCAGACAACGCCTTCTCGGCGCGCAGCGCCGCGAGGGTCTCGACCGGGAAGCGTGCGTGCCGATCGACGTCCGGCGCGTGTTTGCTGGCCACGTCCGCGGCGATCTGCTTCATCCTGTCGATCATCGGATGTCGGTTCGGCATGGCCATCCTCTCGTACCAGCGGCGCAGTTGATCGCCGGCTCCTCGTTGTCCCCGCGCGGATCTTACCGGATCAGCGCTGCAGTTCCGGGAAGTAAATCCGGGTTTTGCCGACGCTTTCGCTGCACAAAACGCGTCGATGCGCGTCAGTTCGTCCAGTGCAGCACCCGTTCGCGAGTTATGTTCGCTGCCCGAAGGATCAGGCGACTCCCGAGCGGCAACCCGTTGCCCGCGAGCACGAGGCGCAGCGCAGCGCTGCCGGGCAGCAGGTCCACGTAGTTGTCGGAAAACGTGGCACCCGGCAGTTCCAGCGCAAGACCACGGACGTAGCGCGAAGCACTGACGATCAGCGCGGCCTGGTCGTGGTCTCGATCGACCGTGATCGACACGTCATCCCATCGCGCCGAGGGGACGTCGACACCCGGCGGGCGGTACCCGCACTCGGCCAGTACCGCGCCCTGCCGATCCCGGAGCCTTGCTACGACGGTGTCATGCACCGGGGGGCCGAAGCGGTACACGTAGGACAGGTCCTGCCAGGTGTCGAACAGCTCGTTGGCGGATACGACCACGGTTGCGTGTGCCGCGATCTCGATCGGTGCCGAGCCGATCGTGCCGACGGGCGTTCCATCGCGGTACGTGGTCACCTCAAGGTGGCCCTCGACGACACCGGGCCGGTCGCTGGTCACGCATAGCGCAAGGCCCGCGCAGCCCCGGTCGGCGATGGTGACACCGAGCGGCTGGAGCACGCGGCGCAGCCCGTACCACGCCGCCTTCGGCCGGCCCGCGGAGTCGAGGATGCCCCAGCCGGCACCGGGCCACAGGTCGCGCAGGAACAGCACCAGGGCTCCCCGGCAGCGTGACGGTCCGCTTCGCCACTCGGCCATCGTCGCGGCCATCAACTCCGCGCTGACCAGCCGGCTGAGCGCGAGGTAGCGCTCGTGATCGGCGTAGCGCACGGCAGCAGGCGCCATGCCAAAGAGCTGCGCGAAATAACGATCCCGGACGTCATCAAAGTCCCAGCCCGCCCCGAGATCGCGTGGCGCACGCTCGTGCCACCTCGCCTGGTGAACACGACTGTCCGCGCCGGGCAGCATTTCATCGAGCGAGTCGCGCTCCGGCACGTTGGCGAGAGCGAGGCATTCGGTCGCAAAGACCGGCGCGTCGTTCCGTCGCTCGTGCATCGAGAGCTGGTACGCGCCCACGCCGTAGTAGGACGTCGTGCCAGACGAGGGATCGTGCGGGAACGACCCGCCGTGCGCGCTCGACGGCCAGTACGGCACAGCGGGTGACAGCGATCTTGCGAGCTCGGCGATGGGGCCGTGAAAGAGCGTCGGAGTCCACAACTCCCGCTGCGTGCCCCACATCGCAGCCTGCTGCTCGACTTCGCTGTTGCCGCAGATCACGGCAAGGCACGGGCGGCGACGGAGATCCGAGATCGTCTGGCGTACCTCCTCGGTGACGGACTGCAGGAAATCGCCATCATCGGCCGGATAATCCATGTTGGCGAACATCAGGTCCTGCCAGACAAGAATTCCCCTGGCGTCGCAGGCATCGAAGAAGGCGTCGCTCTCGTAGGTCATCGTGCCAACGACACGGACGGTGTTCATTCCGGCCGCCGCCACCAGGGACAGCATGCGCTCGTACTCGGCGGCCGTTGCGGTCAGCGAGACGGGATCCGGGGGTGTCCAGCAGACGCCACGGCAGAATACGGGCACGTCGTTGATGAACAGGCGGAATTCGGTGGCCGTGGTCTGCAGCGAGACGCGGCGAAAGCCGACGGCACCGAGGTCGACCTCGCTGCCGTCTGCCGCGCACAGGTACGCGTCGTAGAGCGCCGGCTCCCCGTGGGTATGGGGCCACCATTTCGCCACGTTCTCGACACGAAGTACCGCCGTGGCCGCTTGGTCGGCCGACACGTCGATGGGCGCGCTGAATACCTCGCCCAGTCGCCTGAGCTCAAGCCGCAGGCCGTCGCACCGATCGCCATCGCAGCGCGCACGAAGCGCCAAGACGCCGGTCGTGCCCTCGAGCTCGCAGTCAAGGTCGATCGCCGACAGGGACGACCCGGCCGACGTGCCGAGCCAGACGTCGCGCCACGGACCGACCGCGGCCGCGGGCGGCGACCAGCCGGGAGTACGCCCGAGCAATGTCGTCCGCCACCAGCGCAGCTGCTGGTTCTCGACCATGGGCGTGCGCCAACGGGGCCGTGGCCTGCGCTCCTTCAGCAGACGGTCAAGCGCCGCGAAGCGAATGACGAGCGCATGGGCGCCGGGTTCCGGCGAGCCGAGCGGCAGTTCGTGGCGCAGGAACATGTTGCGGCTGGAGAGGAGCTCCCGATCATCCAGCCAGACGGTGGCGGCCGTGGCGAGGCCGTCCAGGCCGAGCGTCAGCGGGGCTCGTGGTGCCGGGACGTCGACGCGGACCCGGTACCACCAATCCACGTCGTCGAAACGACGTGGCGGACCGTTTAGCGACCACCGACCGAGGGCGCGCAGCGACGCCGCGGCGGTCGACGGGACGGTTGTAGGGAGCCACTCCGGGCCCGCACTGGCGACGTCCCGCGGGGTCACGCACTGGCCGGCCGGCGTGCAGCAGAACTCCCAGTCGTCATGCAGGCGCCGGACGGCCGCGAACCTCGTCCCGAGACGGCGCTGCTCCATGACTGGGTGTTACCCGGCGTCGACCAGTTTTTCGACCGCCGCCTGGATCGTCGCAATGCTCGTAAAGACGCCCCGGGTCAGCATCTGGTCGGGAAACTCGATGCCAAAGTGTTCTTCAAGCGCCAGCATGACGTTGACCGTCGCGTGGGACGTCAATCCGTGGGCACTGAGTTCGGCATCGCGCGCAATGGAACTCGCTGGCGCGGCGAGCCGCCCGTGCTCGGCAAGAATCTGGCGAATGCTCTCGTCCTGTTGCTCTTTACTGCTCATGTCCATCGTGTCCGTGCACTGGGTAAAAGGCCTGTCACGGCCCGCGTGGCGACTGGCATTTACGCTCAGGCAGTATGTGAAATCAACGACTTTTGTCGCGCAATTTCTTATTAATGCAAATTTGAGACGCCCGGCGTATTCCTCGGTCGGTCACGCCCTGATAGCAAGAACCGCCGCGATTACGCACACTCGACCCATGATCTCCTCCAGCCCGGTCCGGCGCTTCTGGCTGGCGGCAGCAGCCCTCGCGGCTGTCTGCGCGTTTACGGGTCGCGAATGGCTGATCGCCTGGCGCACGGCCAGGGCCGACTTTGCGGGCCACACCGCCGATGCGACGGCGCCACGCTGCGCCAGCGCCCGCTCACCCGACCCGATCACGTTCGGCGTGGCCGGTTCCGGTGCGCTGCACGGCTGGTACTCGGCCTCGCGGAACGGTGCCACCGTGATCGTGCTGCACGGCTCCGGGTCGACGGCGGCATCGATGGTCGCGGAAATGTGCCTGCTCGCCGGCGCCGGATTCGGCGTGCTGGCTTATGACAGTCCGGGCTTTGGCGAGAGCCCGGGTCACGTCCGCTGGGCCGACGACGAGGAAGCCGCGTTTCACCGTGCCGTGGCCTGGATCGAGGCCCGGGACCCGATGCGGCCCGAGGCGATCGGCGCCCTCGGATTCTCCATGGGAGCCTACGTGCTGACCTGCGCCGTCGGGCGCGAACCGCGCGTGGGTGCCGTGGTGCTGATTGCCTCCCCCGATGACCTGCAGCGCCAGATCCTTCACGAGTCGGGGTCATTCCCCGTGCTCAAATGGCCGGCGGCGTACCTGGCGTCGCGCTACCTGCGCGGGCTTCCCGCTGACAACCGCCAGCCGATAGACTGCATCTCTGACATCAGCCCGCGGCCCCTATTGATGATCCGAGGAGTAAACGACCGCGTCGTACCGGAGGCCGCCACGACCGCGCTGTACGCGCGCGCGCGGGCACCGAAGGATCTTTGGCTCGTGCCGTCGGCTGGGCACGGAGGCTATCTAGAGGCCGCGCCGCACGCGTACCCCGAGCACCTGATCGGCTTTTTCGATCGCGCGCTTCGCGCAGCACCCGGGCCACGGACGAGCGAACCGGCGCACGGCGGGCGCAGCCCGTGACGCTGCCGGTCGACTTCCTCTACCTTGGCGGCTGCGCCGTCCGGCTGCACCGGGCGTCCGGTCCGCGAGCAATCGTCATCTGCCCGGCGCTCGGCGTGGAAGGGTTGGTGCTGCACCGGATCGTCCACGACCTCGCGCAGTCACTGCAGCGGGACGGCCACCCGGTACTGGCTATCGACTACCCCGGGACCGGGGATTCCAGGGACACGGAGGCGTCCGCCGACCAGGTGCCGCTGTGGGTCGACGGTGTCGTCCGGGCCGTTCAGTTCCTCAGACACCAGCCCGGGGTGCGGGACGTGGTGCTGGTCGGATTCGACCTGGGCGCCTTGCTGGCGGTGTTGGCGGCCGCGCGGACGGCCGTCGCTGGCGTTGCCCTCGTCGGCCCGCCGGGCAGCGGCCGCGCCTTCGTCAGGGCGCTGGTGGCCCGTCAGGCGGTCAACGGGGCACCGGACGAGGCATCACGGGTCACCGGCACCCGCGGCGACCTGGAAATCAACGGCTTTGTTTACAGCGCCGCAACGCTGTCCTCGCTCGAGACCATCACCGTCAAGGACTTGCCGCGTGCACCGGCGCCGGACGTCCTCGTGCTGGGGCGTGGTGGCTGGGCCCCCGAGGAGCGCCTCTGCCGCGAGTTGCAGTCGCTCGGCGCCAACGCCCGGCTGGAGACGCTCGCGGGCTATGCCGACATGCGCTGGCACTCGACGTTTTCGGTGCTCGCCCCGGAGGCCTTCGTCGGGCTTCGCCGGTGGCTTGCGGCGCTGCCCCCCTCGGCGAACGAAGCGCCATCTGCCCATGACGAACCGGCCGATACCCTGGCGGGCCTCGGCTGGGAGGAGTCGCCGCGAACGTTCGGGCACGGTTGCCTGCTGCGCGGCGTTCTCTGCACGCCGGCGCAACGCACGCCGGACGTCTGCGTTCTGATCATCAATCACGGCGCCAATCGCCGTATCGGCTGGGGTGGAATGTACGTTCCGCTCGCACGGCAACTGGCGGTGCTCGGAATCGCGTCCTTCCGAGTGGACCTGGCCGGCCTCGGCGACAGCGACCGACGGCCCAACCAGGCCGATCGGGCGCTCTACGACACCGATTACTTTGAGGACGTCGAGACGGCGCTGCAATACCTGCACGAGCAGGGCTTCGGCCGACTCGCACTGCTGGGTCACTGCAGCGGCGCGTACCATGCCTTTCACGCCGCCTCACGGAATCCGCGCGTCATCGCACTCGCGCTCGTCAATCTCGCGCTCTTTCACTGGATTCCGGGCACCTCGCTCGACGAATCCGAGCGAAAGAGCGCAAAGCGCCTCGGATGGTATGTCGCCGAGGCGGTCAATCCCGCCACGTGGCGGCGGCTGGTCAGCGGCCGGATCAACGTCGGCCACATCGCGAGCGCCTTTGCGCGCCGCGCGGGCCGGCTGATCCGCGTCCGTGCCAGTGCCGCGCTGCCCGCGTCCACCGGGACCGCGATCAGTGTCGTGGACACGTTCCGCGGGTTCTCGGCGCGCGGCACACGGGTACTCGTGGTCTACAGTGACAACGATGGCGGCCTTGACGAGTTCTCTCTGCACTGCGGCCGCGGCGGCCGCCGGGTGCTGCGGCTGCCCGGGGTGTCGCTCGCGTTGCTGCCGGGCGCCGATCACAACGTTTCCGCGCAGAGCGCGCGGGCGCTGTATTTCATCTACCTGCAGCAGTTCCTTGCCGAGGCGGCCGGCCTGCCGCTCAGCGTGCGACCGGCCAGCCCGTCGCAGTCCGTCTAGCGGGCACCCGAAGGCCCCGGAAACCCACGGGCCTCGACCACCGCACGCTGCACCAGGAGGTCGATGTCGCACGAGTGCCGGTGCCTCGCCCACACCGCCTCGGCGCGCTGTCGCCACCCCGCGGCGCTGCGCTCGCTGACCCAGCGTCCGAGCGTCTCTCGCAGCGTGCCGATTTCAAACGGCAGGTAGTCCTCGTCCGGCACCAGCCCCGATCCCCGGACACCGAACGGCGTGGACAGGACCGGCAGGCGCGCCGCGAGGTACTCGAAGAGCTTCACGTTCGCCCCGGCGCCGCGGGTGATGGGGTTGAGACCGGCATCCGCAGCACAGAAAAACGGCAGGATATCGGGCACGCGCCCCGTGGCGATCATCGTCTGCGTCCGAAAGGGCGCCGGACAGACGCCGCCCAGCACCAGAAACTGCAAGTTGTGCGCGGTCAGGAACTCCGCTTCCCGTTCGCTGAATGCCCGCAGCTCGTCCAGCGCCTCGTTGTTCGGACCGTAGCGACTGCCGGCGAACAGCAGCAGCCGGGCATCCGGCTTCACCTCAAGCTCGCGGCGCGTCGACTCGCGCAGCGCGACCGGCGCCTCGTAACGACGCGGATCCACCCCGCAGCGCACGATCGGCATGCGGCGCAACCCGCTCGGGTCGTGCGAACGGAAAAACTCATGATCTTCCTCGGCGCACGCGAATACGTCGGTGAATTCCGTGGCAACCGAGACCTCGTGGCGGCGCATCGCGGGCGCATACGCCCGCATGGCGGGCGAGCCCTGCTCCAGCAGGCGGTGCTCGAGCTGGTGACTGAGCAGGAACCAGGGCTTCTCCGTCCACGGCCCGGGCACCCGCGGGACGTAGGCGTGATCGGCAACGACCGCGTCCGCCCATGCCAGATGGTTCCTCAGCCGTGCGGTAATGCGGCCGGATCCCAGCATGGCGGGGATCCACTGGCGCGGCCGGTCGCGGTAGCGGGAAATGGCGTGGACGATGGCCGGGTATGGGCCGAGGTACGTCTCCTCACGGACACTGGGCTCGACCTGATCGATACGGTGGTCCCGGTACCCGGGCCGGTAGGCGGAATAATCCGAGCGACGCCCGGTCAGGCTGTAGATCAGAACCTCGTAGCCCATCCGGCCGAGCGCCGCGGCAAAGCCCGCCGTGCGCAGCTGCCCGCCGCTTATGACCGGGAAAATCCGCAGTCCCGACAGAACAAGTATGCGCGTCGGGCGGCTCACGGTCGGCGCCTCTCGGTGCGTACCCATTGGGTATGGCTGCGGTTCGTAAGCCGGGTCCAGACCTTCCAGACGACAAACCACGGTACGCGCATGAAATCGAGCACGCCACGCAGACCGATACCGCTCAACTGCCAGCCGCGACCGACATAGGCCAGAAGTGCCGCGACGCCGAGCGCATCCGCCACCGCGAGCCATCGGGCACCAGCGCTGCCGAGGACGATCAGGCACCCGGTCGCGGTCGCCACCGCCGCGAGCGCAATGACCAGGGTCGACAGCGGCGGGAGGACGAGATCGGCCAGCAGATCGGCGCAGACCGGATCGCGCCGCGACACCGTTGCCGTCAGCAGCGTCCTCGCATGCGAGCGCACCAACGCCGCCCGACCGGCCTCCCAGCGCTGGCGTTGCTTCGCGGCGGCGCCCGACGACGACACCATGTCGCCGAGCACGAACGCCTCGTCGGCGTAGTACACGCGGGCTCCTGCACGAAGCGCAATGTCCATCCCGAACTCGATGTCTTCCGCCAGCGAATAAGCGCAATAGGGAACTTGTCTCAACAACTCAACCGTCACGCACCAGCCGTTACCGCGAATTCCGCAGGAGAGTGAAAACCGCTCCCGGGCACGCGAGCGAACGATGTGAAAGCAGGAGAGAGCGACGCTCATCAGCCGTGTCCGCCAGGAATCCATGGGATTCAGCGCGCCGTAGTGGCACTGCACCGCCTGAGCGCCGGCATCCAGCCGCGACGCCATGGCCTGCAGCAGGTTTTCGGAGACGACACTGTCCGCGTCCACCACGACAATGGCCTGAGAAAACGGGTCCGCGAGGACCTGCTCGAAGGCGAATTCCAGCGCGTAACCCTTGCCGCGCCGGTCAGCGCTCGTCCGGACGAGCACCTCGGCACCGGCCGCCTGCGCGATCTCGGCGGTCCGATCGGTGCAGTTGTCGGCGATGACGAGAATGCGCCGGCGCTCCTGCGGCCAGACGACGGCCTTGAGGCTCTGTACCGTTCGCTCGATGCCGAGCTCCTCGTTGTGTGCCGGCACCACGACGACGAAGTGCCACTCCGCACGGTCGTCGGAATAGCCCGGAAGCCGCCCGGAAAACAGCGTCATTGCCAGCAGGTAGAGACAGCCGAGCGCGACCGGGACAGTCGCAATCGCGACGACGATCAGCAGCAATGTCGTCATGGCAGCGCCCCCGGTAACTCAAAGACGCCCCAGGCCCCGGCACCCGGCCCGCGGATGCCCTGGACCCCTGAGAACCTGCGACCGGTCACGACGGACAACCGACTCAGAAGCTGTTCAGCACCGAGCCAACAACGTGAGTCCCGGTGGTTGCGAGCCGTCGCAGGGCATTCTTCAGGTCCGCCCGACGGGTGTGCCCCGTGCGACTCAGCATCAACGCACGACCCGCGACCTTCGCGAGCAGCAGCCCGTCGGCAAACTGCCCCAACGGCGGCGTGTCCAGAATGACAAACTCGTACTCCGCCCGCCACCGAGCGACCATGCGGTGGAACGCGGGGTCGGACAGCATTTCGAGGGGACTCGGCATCGGCGCACCGGCGAAGACGACGGAGAGTTCGGCGATATCCTCGACGTCGTAGGCCTGCAATGGCGCGCTGAAGGCGATGGCCTGCGACAGGCCCCATTCTTCCGATGAAGACAGGAAAAGCTTGTGCTGCGCCGAGGCGCGGAAATCCGTGTCGATGAGGAGCGTCCGGCGCCCCAGCTGCGCGTAGCAGATCGCAAGCTCAGCGGCGAGCAGGGAGCGCCCCTCGCGGGTTCCGGGGCTCAGCACCGCGAGCATGCCGTTGTGTTCGTGGTTCTGCGCCTTGAGCACGAGCTCGGTTCGAAGCGCGCGCACCGCATCGCCGCGTACGCTCCGCGGATTCAGCACCTCGGCAAGCTGCGGTCCCGGCACGACGACATTACCGACCCGAAGCGCGCGACTGCGCTCGGGCTCCGGCTCCGGCTGGCTCGCCACCATCCGGACGAGGCTTTTTGCGTCGCCCGAATGCGGCTCCTTGCCGCCTTGTCCGAGCATGGCGATGATGCCGTCGAGCTGGATCTGGGTAAGGAACCCGAGCCGCAGGGCCGCGGTCGCAAAACCGATCTTCTCGCCCTGGGCCATCCGCCGGATGGTGTGAATGGCTTCGTCCGAGAGACCAAGCTGGCCGACGATGGCGTCACCGAGCTCGTGCTCCCATTCATTGAGCGTGTCGCCGGTCACCTTGACCTTCATGGACTACTCCGGGACGGCCGGATCGGGCCGAACTCCGCCAGCACAGGGAGGCCGAAATCCCGCTCGTGATCGTCGCGATGGCGGATCCTGCGGTTCCAGAACAATTCGTACGCCAATGGCCCCGCGAGACCCATGAGCAGTCCGCCGACCAGGCCCATGAGAAGAAGCTTAACTTTACTCGGCTTGGACGGCTTGAAGGGCGGCGTCGCACGATCGATCAGCGTCACGTTGGCGCCCCGACTGTTGGATGCGAACATGATCTGGTCGTAGCCATCCAGGGCCCGCTTGTAGACCGACTGGGCCGACTCGAGCTCGACCAGCAGCTTCGCTCCCTCGTCCTGCAACTCACGTGTCGCCAGCACCTTCTGGCGCTGGGCGCCGATCGCTCCCGAGTACTTGCCTTCGAGCTGACGCGCGCTGCGCACTTTCTGCGAGTTGTTTTCCGCCAGGATTCGCAGTTCCGCCGACAGCTGCGCCCGAACCGCTTCGATCTGCGCGTCCGCTTCGAGGATCTTCGGATGGTTTGGGCCAAAGGTGTTGAGCAGCTTGGCCTTTTCCGCCTCCTTGAGTTCGAGCTGTGACTTCAGGGTGTTGATCGCGTTGGAGGTCAGCGCCTCGTCCGTTGCCGCCACGTTCGAGGTCGCACGCGATTCGGCGGTCCGCCTCTCATTTTGCGCTTCCTGCAGCCGGGTCTCGAGGTCCGACAGACCCTGCACATCGATGTCAGATTTCGATTGGGCAGACACGACTTCGGTGAGACCGTTCTTGGCACGGAAATCCGTTACCTTGGCCTGGGCTGCGGCGACCTTTGCGCGCAGCTCACCCAACTGCTCCGTGTAACGCTTCGCCCGCTCGGTGGCCGGCCCGCTGGTGCGCTCACGGTAGAGATCGAGATAGGTATCGGCGACCTCATTGGCGATCGCGGCCGCCGCGTCGGCGGTACGGCCCGTCGCGTTCACGTAGAGCAGTTGGCCGCCGCGGCCCTCGTAGACCGCGAGCTTGGTCGCGAGCACACGCACCGCCGCGTCACGCAGCACGTTCTGGTCACCGCGTACCCCGCCGGTGAATGACTTGTCGGCCGTCAGGTTCAGTTTGTCGACCACCTGGTTGAGTACCACCGGGCTCGTGATGAGTTCGGTCTGGGTTGCAATGAAGCTCTGCAGCAGCCCAAGTGGCATTTGCTCGCCGGCCAGCGGGTCACGATTCTGGTAGTCAAAAATGAGCGTGGCGCTCGCCGTGTACGCTTTCGGGATGACCTGGATCAGAAGTACCGTGCCCAAAAGCGTGACGGCAGCAATGGACAGCGAGAGACGCCAGTAGGCGCGCGCAATGCTCAGAAACTGCCCTGCGGAAAAGCCAACCCCGGCATAGCCCTCGTGTATGGTCGGATAGACCGCATCGAGATCGCTGGAAACGACGAGTCCGGATGAGCGATTAGGACCGTTCAAAACAGACTCTCCCTGACCTTCAGCACGTCGCCCGCCTGGAGCAGGTCGGTGAGTTTCACCGAAACCATATGGGTCTTGCCCGATGCATCCTTGCGCTCGATCTCCAGCCGGCTGTCGCTGCCGCGCGGCGTGATACCCCCGGCTCGGGCGATGCCCTGGCGCACGGTCATGCCCGGCTCAAGCCGGTACGCATTCGGTGTGACAACCGCGCCGTAGACGTAGAACGTCTCCGCTTTCGGAACAAAGACTGACTCGCCGCTCTGGATCAGGTAGTCGGCGCCGACCGACAGGGACTGGGTGACGCTCTGCAGGTTAATCGTGCGCCGACTGACCGTACCGTCCGGCTGGGGATGCAGAACGTAAATCACATCGCCCGCACTTTCGTTGGTGCCACCGGCCTGCGCAAGGAGGTCAAGGATGGTCGTTCCGCCATCCACGACGTAGCGACCCGGCGTGTGAACTTCACCGAGCACCGTGACGCGCTGACTCCGGGACTGCGTCAGCGCCACGGTGACGTGCGGATTCTTGAGGAATCCGCCACTGACCAGCGCCGCTTCGATGCGCTTCGCTGCATCAATTGCGCTTCGACCGGCGACGTCGACCGGACCCACGAGTGGCACGTTCAGCGTCCCGTCGGCCGCGACAAAGAGCGTGCCGTCCATGTCCGGTTGGCCGAAGACCTTCAGGCTGACGCTGTCGCCGGGCCCGAGCGGTACCAGCGGCGGGCCCTCGCTGGCGGACGGCTCCGCCGCGTACGCCTGCGGGCCCAGCGCCAGGCCTGCGCAGCAGAGCAGCATGGCGAGCCAGCCAAGGCTCACCCTCCACGCCGGCGCGAAACGCAGCGAAACGTTGGCATATGTCATTTTTCGACTATGGCCGATCGGGTTTGTGTCCGACATTGCGCAGTTCTCACTTCGCTTTCAAAAACCGTGCCGCGTTCACGCCTGCGGTGGCCTCGCGCCATGACCGTTTGCGCGGCCGGTCCGCGGCGACCCCGGGGCTCATCCTTCGCTGTGAATGACGCCGGTTTGACGCGCCAACCGCAGCCCACCGCGCTTCTGTGAATTAGGGCACGACGGCCCTCTGTCGGTATTTTACACTCCGGAAGGGCAGAAGAGCGTCAGGTATGCCCGACGCGCGGGGCGGTTGCCACCGGAGTCGGGATCGCGCTCGGTCGCTCGCACGGGTCCGCGCGTCTCGCTTGGATTGCCTTTCGCCCCAGTCACGACACCACGAAGCATCCTGAAATGAAACCAAATTGTAATTTTCTGTGTCGGGCGGCGAGCCACAACGCTTGGCTGTTGCTTCCGGTGGTACTGGGTCCCGCGATCGCGCACGCCCAGTTTGGTGGTACCGCGACGGCATCGGCCGGACTCGAGCACAACTCCAACGTGTTCGCCCTGCCTTCCGGTGAGTCGCCGGCAAGCCCGTACGCCGGATCGGGGCAAGGGGACACGCTGACCACACTCGGTGTCGAGCTTCGTCCCACCTACCAGCTCAGCCAACAGAAGTTCCTGATCGGGCTCAACGGAAACGACTTCCGGTACAACCATTTCACGACCCTCAACCACCGCGAATACGGGGCGAGCGCCGAGTGGCAGTGGGTTGCCGGCGGAGCGCTGGACGGCGACCTTCTCGCGTCCCGAACCCGCGACATGGTTCGTTTTGCCGATGTGCGCAGCAGCGAGCTCTTTCTGCAGACGACGACCAACGCCTCCGGGCGCGCCGAATGGCATTTGAACCGGCGCTGGAGCATCGAGGCGCGGGGAAGCGCTTTCGAGAACGACTCGCCGCGACCCAATGCGCAATCGCTAGTCCTGAAAGAGCACTCCTATGGTTCGTCCATCAAATTCGGCAATACGGTCGACACGTTTTTCGCGATCGCCGGCGATCGCTACGACGGAACCTACACCGGCGCTGAGGCACTGGCCGGGTTAAGTCCGAACACCACCATTACCTACCATCGCGAGACCCTGCACCTCGTTGGCGATCGGTCGGTCAGCAAGGACGACGTATTGCACGGGGAAATCGGGTACACGAAGACGACCATCAGCACCGGATCCAACTACCCCGGCGCCGTGACGGGGAACCTCAGGTACCGGCACCAGCTGACGGGCAAGACCTCCGTCGAGGCCGGCCTTCGGCGTGAAGTGGTGTCCTATATCACCACGGCCGGGCAGGAAATCAGCACTCTCGGCGACGTTGGCGCGCTCTGGCACGCCACCGGCAAGATCGACGTAACCGTGCGGGTGGCCGCTGGCAAGGACACGTACCCGGGCTGGAGCTCCCAGCCGAACGGCCTGCCGTCCCCGACTCCCCTTCCAGAGCGCAGCGACACGAGCCACCAGGAGAGACTGTCCCTGACGTACACCCCGTGGATTCATGTCTCCGTCGCTCCCTACGTGCAATGGAACAGCCGATCCTCGAGTATCGACTCCTACGGTTACTCGCAAGCCATCTACGGGATCGTCATTAAAGGGCTGCTGCCGTAGCCACTGACCGCGCGATTTCCGAGGCGTCCCCGACCGCGCCGCATTCGCCGACAATGCCGGCGATTACCGACCTCATCTGTTCCGCGCGCCCCGGGACCAGCAGCCATTAGCCACGGCAGAACCCATGTGAAGGCCTCCAACACCATTCCGTCGCTTGATGGCCTGCGCGCGGTGAGCTTTCTCCTGGTCTACGCGGCCCATTCGGGACTCGATCGCGTGGTTCCGGGCGGATTCGGCGTGACCATATTCTTCTTCCTCAGCGGGTTCCTGATCACCACGCTCCTCAGAGCCGAGTACGATCGCCGCGAGTCGCTGAACCTGAAGCATTTCTGGCTGCGGCGGGCGTTACGGATCCTGCCACCGTTCTACCTCGTGCTCGTTCTTTCCATCGTCGTCTCACTTCTGCTGGGGCCACCCGCGGTGGTTTCATCCGGCGCGGTCGCCGCACAGCTCCTGCATTACACGAATTACTGGATGATCGGCCACGGCGGCGGGAGCGTGCCCATCGGGACCAATGTCTACTGGTCCCTCGCAGTCGAGGAGCACTTCTACCTCATTTTTCCCTGGTGCTACCTTGCGATGCGCCGCCATGGTTTTTCAGGCCGGCAGCAGGCGGCGACTCTCTACGCGGCCTGCGCTGCGGTCCTGCTGTGGCGTATCGCCCTCGTCATGGGGCTTGGTGCCAGCGTCGACCGGACCTATCTCGCCACGGACACCCGCGTGGACTCCATTCTTTTCGGCTGCGCGCTCGCCGTATTCAACAATCCGGTCGCTGACGCGCGCCGCTGGCCCGAACGCGCCGTCAAATACGTCCTGTTGCCGGGCTCCCTGGCGCTCCTCGTCGCGTGCCTGCTGATACGCTCACCGGAGTTTCGCGAGACGCTCCGCTACTCCCTGCAGGGCATCGCGCTCACCGGCGTATTTACCGCCGCGCTACTCTTGCCGTATTGGGGACCCTTCAGGCTCCTGAACTCAAGACCGCTGACCGTACTCGGCACGCTGTCCTACCCGCTGTACCTGGTCCACTTCATGGTTCTGAACGTGTACTCGGTGCTTTGGCCAGGGTCGCCGCTCGGCGTGCGTGCCGTTGCGTCCGCCGCTGTCTCGCTCCTGATCGCCTGGCTCATTCACGTGCTGGTCGAGCGACCCGCTGCCCGCCTGAGACACCGTTACGCGGCCTGACGTCGGCTAGCCGCGGGTTCGCCGCGACTTGCACTGCGCGGCCATGGGCCCGACAAGAGGACCGGCGAACTAGCCGGCCTCGTGGCGGTCAGCCACCACCCGGGCGAGTTGCGCCAGCGTGGTCGTGCTCTTCATGTCCTCGTCGCGCAGGGCTACCCGGTACTCGTCCTCGATCGCCAGCAACAGACGCAGGGCACCGAGCGAGTCCCACTCGGGCAGCGTCGCCGGGCTGTCCCCGGGACCCGGCCGGACGGGCAGACCCAGAATCCGCTGGGCAAGGGCCTGAATGTCGATCTCGTCATCCGTTTCGGTGCTCTGATCTCGCTGGCGGGCAGGCACGCCCGCAACGCTCGTCCCTGCGGCGACCGTGCCCGAGACCATGCTGCCGCTCGCCACCGTACAGCCATCGCCAAGCGTTGCGCCGCGCAGCAGTGTTACCCGGGCACCGATCGTCACGTCCGCGCCGATCACAATGGGCGCCGATTCACCCTCGGCCTTGCGGTCACTGACCGAGTGGAAGTCGCTGTCCATCACCGTGCAATACGGTCCGAGCACGGTCCGGGGTCCAATGCGGACCGCGACCCGCGCCGAAATGGCGCCCCCGTAGGAGACGTGCACGTCGTTACCGAGGTCGATCACGCCTCCGCCGATCGTCACCAGGTGAGACGGCGACGGATGAGAACAGATCGTCACCCGCGACCCGAGGGTTATCCTGCCGTCGTTCGATATTGTTGGGCGCCCTTCACACCGGACGCCCTCCCCGACCTCGTTGACGTCACGCAGCCAGCGGCGTTGCGAACGCTGGCGCAGCCACCCTCGCCACCCGGACTCTCCTCGGCCACGGGCCGCGGTCATGCCGGACCCGGCATCGACAGGTCGACGACATCGGGCAAGGCGTAGGGCTGCGCGGCATCCCAGACGAATCGGTTCTCGTCCGTCGCCGCGAAACCGGATCCTTGCCAGAACGTGAGGCAGGGCTTGTTCTTTGCCGTCGGCAGGTACTGGGCGACGACGCGCTCCGCCCCTGCCTCACGCGCCCGTGCGACAGCAAAGTGCACCATGGATTCCTCGACCCGCCGACCCATGACGCGGCAGCTGAGGACGAAGTCCACGATGTGCAGGTCGGTGCCACGACGCTCAAGACCCAATAGCCCGGTCAGGCCCGCCTCACCGAGCCGGTCGGCGACGCTGATGGTCCAGAAGGACTGCCCGGGCGTGGCAGCCCAGGTCGTGAGCTCGGCTTCGGTCAACCTTCGTGTCGCGAGGTTGAGCTGGTTGGTCTTGTTAAGGAGCTGCGTCGCGCGCACGACGTTGTCCGGCCCCAGAGGGCTGGCGGACACGCGGATACCGAGCTCGCGAAGCCACTCGTCCACGGAACCCACCTGGGCCTTGAGTGCCTCGCGCTGCCGCTCATCGGCGTACATGCGCGTGCGCTCAAGATCCTCGCGACTGCGCGATGGCGCGTCAAAGCAGCGCAGGGCTTCCAGCGTGCTGCGGTAGAGGAACGGGCTCTTCGGCCACTCGGGCACGAGCACCTCGGGCAGCGCATGGCGGACCCGGGCACGCTCAACGGGGTTGTCGTCAATGAAAACGATGGACTGCAAGCCCAGATTCAGCTGTGCTGCGAGCTCAGCGATATTGGCCGCCTTGTCGCGCCAGTTGATTCGCCAGCCGACGAAGTCGTCAACGCCGAGCTTCATGCCGGGGTGGTTCCTGATTGCCTCGAGCGCGACCGATTCCTCATTCTTGCTGACAATCGCGAGCACCACACCGCGGCGCTTGAGGTCGCGAATCGCCGACTGAAAGTCGGCGTAGGCCTCGCCGACCCCATCGAGCCCCCCGAGGCGCAGGTTCTCCCACCCGGCATCGCCAACGATGCCACCCCACAGCGTATCGTCCAGATCGAGGACGAGCAGCTTGCGTGGACCACCGCTCAGGCTCGCCAGACCGGCGCGAATGTCCGCCGCCGCCTCACGCAGCACGTCGCGATGAAAGGCCATCTTGCCGAGGTACCAGGCCTTGGTGTTCCACGCCTTCGGCCCGACGGTCATCAGCCATCGGCCGGCGTCGAGTACGTAGACGTTCGGGAGCTCGGCAAGCGAGGTCATCAGCCGCAGATTCATTCTGGCGAGCACGCTGCTCGCCCCCTGGGTGCGGCCGTTCGTCAGGCCAAAGCCCCGACGCCAGGGCGGCTGGGCCCACGAGGCCACAAACACCGTCCGGTAGTGGTCCGCGCCACGCCGGATCAACGCGCAGAAGGCATCCACCTCCGCGTCCACTGCCGCGAGTTCCACGTCTTCGTAGGCGAGCAGACGGCCGAACGCCGGGACTGCCGTCTCGGCAAGAGTCCAGACGACCGCGAAGTCAGCGCCCCCGGGCGGCGGCTCCGTAAGAAGCACCTGGGCGACCTGCGCGTAGGGCGCGATGACGGAGGTGTATCGTGAGCCATCCTCGGGGTCGGCCAGGTCCAGTGCGAGCTCGTCGATCGTGAAATCCGCAACGAGGTGCCCACCGCCCCGGGCGGGCACGTCCGTCGCCGCGACGGGCGGCGGGGTGGCACTCGGTTGGGTCGCTGCCGCCGACTCTCCCGGCTTCGCGAGGACGCGGGCCGGTATGCCTCCGGCCATCGTGTTGGGTGGCAGATCGGTCTCGACGACACTGCCGGCCATGACAACGGTGCCGTCACCGATTTTGACGCCAGGCCTGACCGTGACACGACCGGCCAGCCAGACGTTCGCGCCAATCTCGATGGGCCGGGCGGCGGCCGGATCGATCTCACCGACGGCCTCCGGCACATCAATGTCGGAGATGATGCAAAACTGCCCGATCATGGTGCCGGCGCCGATTCGCACCCCGCGCGCCGCGGCGATGACGGAGCCGTAGTTAACCCAGACCCCTTCTCCCACGTCCATCTGCGCGGAGGGACCGACCTGGAACTCGGTGGGAACCCAGGTCGAGGTCACGGCGACGCGCGGCCCGATGACCAGCCGGCCCCGGTTCTCGACCCGTACCGGTCCCACGGCGCGCACCCCGTGACCCAGTGACTGCGCGCGCCGGAAAGCCCAGCGGGCGCGTATACGGGCCACGAGCCCCAACGCGATGCCACTCAGTCGCTCGGCGACGGACCTCTCGGGATCCGACTTCAGGCGCGCGAGCAGTTGCTGAAACGTGCCATGGGAATCGCCTGACGTCATACCAAGTTCCATTTCAGTCGACATAAATCCCGGGCGTCACACGGCCGGCCTGCGGCTCTGCGCCGGCGACTGGCAATGTGACACCGGGGCACCCGTCCGGCAATTGCCGCCCCGTCAAAGTGCGACCGCGTTCGCTTCATCGCTGGGATCATGCCAGTCGGCCGTGAAACGCCCGTGGCATAACCCGCTCGCCGGCCGGTCCGAAAACCTCGGTGATGGCTACGGGAATAGGTCTGCCCGATCGAGCGGCACGCCGGTCGCGTCCTTTGCCGACAGGACCGGCGCCCCCTCAAGGGGCCACGAAATGCCGATCGCCGGATCATCCCAGCGGATGCACCGTTCGTGGTCCGGGTACCAGTAGTCGGTCGTTTTGTACAAGAACTCGGCTACGGGGCTCGTGACGAGAAATCCGTGTCCAAATCCAGGCGGAATCCACATCTGCCGACGGTTCTCCGACGACAGGAACAGCCCAAACCAGCGCCCGAAATGAGGCGACGACGCCCGAAGGTCCACGGCGACGTCGAACA
>CAITAM010000087.1 GCA_903890265.1 uncultured Pseudomonadota bacterium
CCGCATCACGCGCCGGCCACTGGTACTTACCCTTCTCGAGTCGCTTGTACCAGATCGCCAGCCCATTACGATCCCAGATCAGTGCCTTGATCCGGTCTCCCCGCTTACCACGGAACAGAAAGAGATGACCTTCTAGCGGGTTCCGCTCAAGCACCTCGATGACGGTCGCGCACAGCCCGTCGAACGAGCGGCGCAGGTCGATGGGCGCCGCCGCCATGAAGATCCGCGTGTCGGGCGGTAGCGTCAGCACGACAGGTGGGCGAGCGCGGCGAGCAGCGGTGCCAGTGCGCCAGCACTCGCCACGTGGAAGTTGAGTGCAATACCGTTTGGCAGGGTCACGCTCAGACCGACTTCCTCGCCGGGGACCCGATCGGCGATGACCCTGCGGGGCGCACTCGCGCGAATCACGACCGGCACCAGGGTGGCGGCGGTATCGGCCGTCGGCGGCGCCAGAGCGGCCGGTGCCGCGCGCTCCAGCCGGCCCTTCCAGATACTGAAATACTTGGGGTCGAGCCCGTGTGCCCGGCAGTAGTCGGACTGCCGCCCTCCCGTCGCCTTCCAGGCCGCAACGTGGGCACCCCATTTCGCCCTGACCTCGCTCGAACGCTGCGCCCGGGTCGGTTGTCCTGTCTTCGCCATCGTCCATCTCCAGCCACCAGCACTGGAGACCATTCCATCAGCTTCGCGCTCAACTGCTAGGGCGCGGATTTTCGGACGCATACGACAGCGCACCGCTCGTGGGGTCTATCTGCGCGACGTAATCGTGGCCGTCGCTGCGGTTTTTCGCCGTCCCGTACAGGCGGCCGCCCTCGACGACCATCGCCAGCACCCGGTAGTCACCCGTGCTGCCTACCTCGGTTGCGAGCCCCGACGTCGTGTTGATCGAATAGAGCACCGATCGATCGGTGACGTACAGCGTGTCGCCCCCGGCAGACATGCCGCTGTTACCGAGGGTCAGCCCGGTCGCACGGACCAGGGATGCCTGCCCGGTCAGAGCGTTGACGGACAGCAGATTGCCCTGCGCATCGAGCGTGTACAGCGCCGTCCGAGTCGATCCGAAATCGTAGAAGCCGTGGCCGCTGTCCGGGCTGACCAGCGACGACGACGAGAGCGGGGCGCCGGGGTTTGCGATGTGCACAAGCGCGCTGTCGGGCGTGTTGGCGCTGTAATACGTTGCCGTGTAGAGCTGGCCATTGACGACCCCGAGGCCGTCGTAGCCCTCGCTGCCACCGCAGCACGGCGGCGTAAAAGCGCCGAGCGTGGCAGTCACCCCGGTGTCGACGTCGATGGTTCCGTAGGTCCCGCCACCGGCCGGGTTGGCACGGTTGTGGGTCACGTAAAAGGCGACCTCGTCGGCCCTCGCCGTCACCGCCTCGCCGAGCAGCGCGAGTCCAAGGCCCGCAACGATTGCTGCCGTTGCCGTCCGAATCCGGGTACCCGTCGTCATGCTCCCTCTCCCTGGGCTGCCACGTGCCGACGCTTCGGCCGGCAGGGCAGCGCGCAGCAACTTCCATGCCTGATGCAAGGATTGCTGCACTTTCAGCGGCTTGCCTCGGTTGACGCGGCGACCATCCGCGACGGCGTGAGGTTTTCCGACACCGTGGGATGGTGCCGGGGGAAGGCGGCAGACGGCGTGGGAGGCGGCCGGTCAATCGCGGCGCGGCGCCTCCGCCTCGCGGCGTGCCGCGCGGCCGAGGGATCACGGGGCGCCGTCATGGAGTGGTGGCCAGGAGTGGAATCGAACCACCGACACGCGGATTTTCAGTTCGCTACTCTACTAACGGCAGACCACGTCACGCAGCGCGCCGTTTTGAAGCGACCGCCAAGTCGTAGGTAGCTTGCAGATTCATCCAGAGACGAGCAGACGTGCCTAGCGCGGACGCCAAATCCAGAGCGCCCTCCGCGGTGACGCCACGCTTACCCTTGATCAGTTCATTCAAGCGCGCACGCGTCCAGCCCAGTCGTTGCGCAAAGGCCGTCTGTGTAATGCGCCTCGGGAGCAGAAACTCCTCCAGCAGAATCTCGCCAGGATGGAATGGGTTGGTAGGCTGCCCTTTCATTGAGGTCGCCATGGCTTGCTCCTAGTGATAGTCCACCACGGCAACTTCAAATGCTGTGCCGCGCTCGAATTTAAATACGACTCGCCACTGGTCGTTGATACGAATCGAATAAAAACCTTTCCAGCGTCCTTTCAACAGCTCCAGCCTGTTGCCCGGAGGCACCCGAAGGTCGGCTAGTTCCGACGCATCGTGAAGGTAAAGAACCTTCCGGCGCGCCGTCCTCAACAAATCAGGGGGGAATGATCGAATCGCGCGCGTATGACGGTCGAAAAAAAGATCTTCCGCCAAAGCGTTACCAAACGATTCGATCATATTACGATGTTATCGAAACTCGATAACATTGGTCAACCACAGAATAAGA
>CAITAM010000088.1 GCA_903890265.1 uncultured Pseudomonadota bacterium
CAGCATCTCTACAGTGGAAGTTAACTAGTCTATTGAGACAATCGCTGTGAATAGACTGTTTCGGAGCGGACGTTCCCGGATGTCTGCAAGGGGTCAAAAGTCAACTAGAGACCCGTAGGGCGCGCACTGGCGATCCATCCAGTCGCTGGAGCCAGTTATGCATCACGTCGATCTTCCTTCGACCGATGACAGTCGCTGGAATCGGGCAAAAGTCGTTGGCCAGAAAGTGTCCTTCAAGCCAAGAGAAATCTGGGCCACTCCAATTCGCCTGCAACTGGCGGGCAGAAGCCGGGATCTGGCGCTCTTCAATCTAGCGATCGATAGCAAGCTGAGAGCGTGCGACCATGTTGCCAACCGACTTGCTGCCTTTCTCGCTGCCAGTTGCCTACGCTTGGCCGGCGGCCGGCCGTTCCCGGAAAACCCTTGGGTATACGATTCGTGCTGGGCGCGGTGACGGTGGTCCTATCGGCTGCCCATCGGTCGCGAGCGGCTGAGCCTGTATCAAAGTCCCCGACGCCCTTGAGATCGTCCAGCGTCCACTCAGCGCGGCTTGTGCGACATGCCTAGCCGCTGGCAGCGCGTTTTCTTGCCCGAGTCGCCGCACCCGGCTTCTTTCGTGGACTGCCCGGCGCCGTGGCCTTCAGTCCCTTGGCCTTCAGTCCCTTGGCCTTCAGCCCCCTGGCCTTCGGGCCCTTCGCCTTCCCGCTGGATGACTTCTTCGGCGCCGGACGTCGGACCGCCGCGGCCGAGGGCGCACTGCCATCGGCACGCCGCAGGTCCACGTAGCGCCATAAGTAGAGCGCCACCGTCGAGCGGTAGGGTGCGAACGGCGCCGTCGCGTCTAGCAGGACCCGTGGCGTCGGCATCGCGTCGAGGGCATAGGCCCACTGGTACCCGAGCCTGACCCCGAAATCATCGGCCGGCATCACGTCCGGCCGGCCAAGCGTGCCGATGAGCAGCATCTGCGCGGTCCAGCGGCCAACGCCACGTACCGCGGTCAGGCGCTCGATGATCGACTCGTCATCCAGCGACTGGATGGTGGCGAGATCGGGCACCGTGCCGTCGAGCGCCTTGGCCGCGACATCGCGCATGGCCAGCAGCTTTGACCGCGAGAGCCCCGCACCACGCAGCGCCTCCTCGGGATGCGCCAGCATCTCGTCCGGCGTCGGCAGCGCATTGCGCCCGCCGAGGGCCGCAAGGCGCGCAAGAATTGCGCTGGCAGCGGCGCCGTGCAGCTGCTGGTGGGCGATCGCCGAGAGCAGTGCCTCGTAGGGCTGGCGGTGCGAGGGTTCGAGTGGACACGGACCGACTGCCCGTATCACGGCGGCGAGTGCCTGATCGGTGCGGGCGAGTATCTGCCAGGCTGCGGCCATGGATACCCGCCCGCGTCTGGTCAGCGCTTCATCGAATCGAAGAAGTCACCGTTCGTCTTGGTGTCCTTCATCTTGTCGAGCAGGAACTCGATCGCCGCGAGTTCGTCCATCGGATGCAGCAGCTTGCGCAGGATCCACATCTTCTGCAGCTCGTCGGTCGCCGTGATCAGCTCCTCGCGGCGGGTGCCCGAGCGGTTGATGTTGACCGCCGGGAAGATCCGCTTCTCGGCAATACGCCGGTCGAGGTGGATTTCCGAGTTACCCGTACCCTTGAACTCTTCGAAGATCACGTCGTCCATGCGCGAACCGGTGTCGATGAGCGCCGTCGCGATGATCGTCAGCGAGCCGCCCTCCTCCACGTTGCGCGCCGCGCCGAAGAAGCGCTTGGGGCGCTGCAGCGCGTTGGCGTCGACACCACCGGTGAGGACCTTGCCGGAGCTCGGAACGACGGTGTTGTAGGCACGGGCAAGGCGCGTGATCGAGTCCAGCAGGATGACCACGTCGCGCTTGTGCTCGACGAGGCGCTTCGCCTTCTCGATGACCATTTCCGCGACCTGCACGTGCCGGCTTGCCGGCTCGTCGAAGGTCGAGGCAACCACTTCACCCTTCACGGTGCGGGACATTTCCGTGACTTCCTCGGGCCGCTCGTCGATGAGCAGCACGATGAGGTAGACCTCGGGATGATTGAAGGTGATCGAGGTCGCGATGTTCTGCAGCAGCATCGTCTTACCGGCCTTCGGCGGTGAAACGATCAGGCCACGCTGGCCTTTGCCGAGCGGCGCGCAGAGGTCAATCACGCGGGCCGTGAGATCCTCGGTACTGCCGTTGCCGCGCTCGAGCTTGAGGCGCTTCGTCGGGTGCAGCGGCGTCAGGTTCTCGAACAGGACCTTGTTGCGCGAGCTCTCGGGCGACTCGTAGTTGATCTGGCCGACTTTGAGCAGCGCGAAGTAGCGCTCGCCGTCCTTCGGCGGGCGGATGAGGCCCGAGATCGAGTCACCGGTACGCAGGTTGAAGCGGCGCACCTGGCTCGGACTGAGGTAGATGTCGTCCGGGCCGGCGAGGTAGGAGCCGTCCGCCGAGCGCAGGAAGCCGAAGCCGTCCTGGAGGATTTCGAGCACGCCGTCGCCATAGATGTCCTCGCCGTTGCGCGCGTGCGCCTTCAGCAGCGAGAAGATCACGTCCTGCTTGCGCTGCCGGGCGACGTTCTCGAGACCGAGCGCCTCGGCCATCGTCACGAGCTCGGAGATCGGCTTCTTCTTGAGCTCGGTCAGGTTCATCGACCGGCGGCTGGCCTCGAGGTCTGCTGCCGAGATGGTGCCGAGATCGTCACCGTCGAGGTGGTCGTCCTGCATCCCGTGATGCTGCTCACCGCCGCCCCGGGGGGCGCGGTTTCCGCCGCGCTCGTCGCGATTGCCGTGCTGCTTCTGTCCCTTCGGACGGTTGCCGCGGGCCTGATTACCGAGGAAACCCCTCACAGGTTGCTGTCCAGGAAAGCGGTCAGCGCGGACTTCGACAGGGCGCCAACCTTCTGTCCGTGCACCTGGCCGCCCTTGAAGAGCATCAGGGTGGGGATGCTGCGCACACCGTACTTGCCGGGCGTGGCCTGGTTCTTGTCGATGTCGAGCTTGGCGATCGTGACGCGACCCGCGTATTCGCCGGCAACCTCCTCGAGCAGCGGCGCAATCGACTTGCAGGGGCCACACCATTCGGCCCAGAAATCCAATAGAACCGGCTTGTCCGAATGCAGGACGTCTTTGTCGAACGTGGCATCGGATGTATGGACGATAGTGCTGCCGCTCACGCGGGGAATCCTCCTCGTTGATGGGAATGGCCCGGGCAGGGGCCCGGGCCGATGGACGCTGATGACTGAGTACTGGTGATCAAATGGGGGGGGTATTGGGTTCGGGTAAGGCGCAGGTAGTCGTGACGGCACCAGCGCATTGCGGCACAATGACGGATCGGTCTCGCGCGGTCACCGACTGGGACCGCGATTCCGAATACGTTCGGGGAGCCGGTTTAGGGAGTTCTGACTGCTACTCGTGCAACTGCCGTTGGAACTGTGGATGCGCGCAATGAAGCTTCGAGCTCATTCTGTCTGCGTGCAAGGATGTATACCGTGAATTCAGATGACGGAAACGCGAAGCTGCTCAACGGCGTCGCGACCTCTCGCCGCTTGAGCCTGGCCGGGTGCTGCCCGAGCAGCCCTGCGCTACCCGCCACCCGTGCCCCCGTGCCCGACTCCAGCCACGTGACGTGCCTGAGCGGACCGGAAGCGACAATCTCTGGATTCCCCGTCGCTCGCCATTGCATCGGCGAGGATCTCTTACACCGGGGAGGGCGCGGCACGGCCGCGCGGGCTTTCACTATTTTTAGCCGTTCCCTGCCCGCATTGCAAGTCTCAAATTTCTGGTCTGTGATACGTCCGTGAGCGAAACCACACCCGTCGAAGAAATCAGTTTCTCCAGTCTCCACCTGCCCGAGTCCCTGGCCCGCGGCATTGCCGACGCCGGATTCGAGCGCTGCACGCCGATTCAGGCCCAGACCCTGCCCCGCGCCCTGTCGGGGCTCGACGTCGCGGGCCAGGCGCAGACCGGCACCGGCAAGACGGCAGCCTTTCTGGTGGCGATGTTCGCCAACCTGATCCGCCAGCCCGTCGACCCGGACCGCCCGGTCAACTCGCCCCGTGCCTTCATCCTGGCGCCGACCCGGGAACTGGCGATCCAGATCCACAAGGACGCCGAACTGCTCGGCCAGTACACCGGACTGTCGCTGGGCCTTGCCTACGGCGGCATCGATTACGAGAAGCAGCGGCGCCAGCTCGAGGCAGGCGTCGACGTCCTGATCGGTACGCCGGGCCGGATCATCGACTACTACAAGCAGCGCGTGTTCGATTTGCGGCACGTGCGGGTCCTCATCCTCGACGAGGCCGACCGCATGTTCGACCTCGGCTTCATTGCCGATATCCGCTACCTGATGCGCCGCCTGCCGCCGGCAGACCAGCGGCTGTCGATGCTCTTCTCGGCGACGCTGTCGCAGCGGGTCCTTGAGCTCGCCTACGAGCACATGAACGAGCCCGTGCTCGTTCGCATCGAGCCCGAGAAGGTCACCGCGGATCGGGTCCAGCAGGTGATCTACTTTCCCTCGATGGAGGAAAAAGCAGGCCTGCTGGTCGGACTGCTGCGCAAATACGCGGCGAACCGGACCATGGTATTCGTCAACATGAAGCGCACCGCGGAGCGGCTCGAGGCCCAGCTGAAGGCCAACGGCATCAACGCCGAGGCGATGTCCGGTGACGTGCCCCAGAACAAGCGCATGCGCATGCTGCGGGATTTTCACGAGGGCCGGCTGGCGGTGCTTATTGCCACCGACGTCGCGGCACGCGGCCTGCACATTCCCGACGTCAGCCACGTCTTCAATTACGACCTGCCGCAGGATCCCGAGGACTACGTGCACCGCATCGGCCGCACGGCCCGGGCCGGTGCCGCCGGCGATGCCATCAGCTTCGGCTGCGAGGACTACGTGGTCTCGCTACCGGACATCGAATCCTTCATCGGCCGCAAGCTGCCGGTCGCCGCGGTCGACCCGGAACTCGTCGCCGACGTGGTTCAGGGCGAATACGTCTCGCGTCCGCGGGTCGGTCGCGACCGTGGCGGCAGGCCGCCGCGGCGCGGCGACGGCCCCCCGCGCAGCGGCGGTGGCAGCAGCCGCGGACCCCGCCCGCCCCGCAGCCCGCCGGG
>CAITAM010000089.1 GCA_903890265.1 uncultured Pseudomonadota bacterium
CCTGGCGCTTCATACCGACGAGCCGCATCCCCACGTCCACGTGATCATCAAGGCGATCAGCGAACAGGGCGAGCGCCTGAATATCCGCAAGGCCACGCTGCGCCAGTGGCGCGAGGAATTTGCGAACCAGTTGCGCCGCGTCGGCGTTGCGGCCAATGCGACGCCGCGCTTCGTTCGCGGCGAAACGCGCCCGCGGAAGTCCGATGGCATCTACCGCGCCGCTCGGCGCGGGGCGTCCACGCATATGCGCGAGCGGGTTAAAGCGGCGGCGTTTGCACTGCGGACGGCGGATCGAGTCGGTGAGCCCGCCAAGCTGCGGCTACGCGAGAGCCGGCGAGAACTTGAGCGGGTATGGCTCGCCACCAGCGAGGCGCTGAGAATCCAGGGACAGACCGCGCTTGCCGAGCAGACTCGGCGATTCGTCCGCACCCTGCCGCCGGCGAGGACGGAGCGGGAGTGGCTCGTGGCAGGATTGGTTGAACAGGTCCGACGGGAGCCTGCACCCCGGGAGGTGGAGAGGACTCGGTGAAGGCCGTCGGGCCGGGTTTTGCCAAGGAGTTGGATCGGCAGGCGTGCGCTGTGACTAATGTAGGTCATCGTTATTTTAGGTTCACGGTTGAACCTAAAATAGCGGTGGCGCTTGTTTTAGGTTCCCTGCTCGCGGTGATTCAATATTGTGTGCCAATACCCTAGCCTGACAGCTCAATCGAGAAACTCGCGTAGCCCATGCCCCCGAAGCCTCAACCCGTCGCCCTACGCATCGAGCTGCTCGACATTGCGCCCCTGATCTGGCGCCGAGTGCTGGTCCCCAATCAATGGACACTGGCCAGCCTGCACAATTACCTGCAGTGGGTCATGGGATGGATGGATACGCATGCCCATGAATTTGACGTTGGCGCCGGTGTCGTGGCGCCTGACTGGTGGATTCATGAAGTCGGCATGGATTCGGACACGTCAAATTACCGCGATGAGCGCCGAGTCTCGGTGGCGGCCGTCGCGGCGGAGTTGGGGCCCGGCGGAGAAGTGGAATACCGCTACGACATGGGCGACGGCTGGCGGCACCGGATCGTCATCGAGTCAACGCCTGCGCAATGGTCAACAGGCGAGTTGCCGCTCCCTACGTGCGTGGCGGGTGAGAACGCCTGCCCGCCCGATGACGTCGGCGGCCCGCATGGCTACGCGCTGTTTCTGGAAATCATTGCCGACCATGACCACGAGCAACACGAAGACATGATCCGCTGGATCGGCGGGGCATTCGATCCGAAAGGATTCGACCTGAACCGACTCAACCGCGACTGGAAGGCTGCAAGGGCTCGCCGCTCCAGGGGGTAGTCCATTGGACATTCGCGGGGTCATATGCTATATGCATACAGCATATGAACAGGCTTGCCCCCAAAAGTGACCCCGTCGCGCTGCGCCGCGGTGCTGCACGGCAATGGGTGTTGAAACCGCAGGACATTGCGGTCGCGCTCAAGCTGGTCGTCCTCGGGCCGGAACGACTGGCCTATTCCGCCTTGGGCAAGGCCATGCATCTCTCGCAATTCGAAGCGCACGCCGCCGTTCAGCGCCTGATTGC
>CAITAM010000090.1 GCA_903890265.1 uncultured Pseudomonadota bacterium
GCTCGAGACTCATCACCACCTGCGCCCCGGAAGTGTCCACCGTGGCGCCGCCGCAATAGCTCGTGTTGCCGCCGAACGGCACGATCGCGATGCGCTCACGGGCGGCAAGGGCCATCAGGGCACTGACCGCCGCAACCGAGTCGGGGCGCAATACGAGCGCGCTTTTGCCGTGGTAGAGATGGCGAAAGTCTTCCTCGTAGCGCGCCCGCTCGGCGTCGGCGGCAAGCGCGCCTCCGGGACCCGCGAGGGCGATGAGGCGATCGACCAGCGCGCGGGGCAGGCTCATGCCGGCGTCGGCATTCCGTGCGCCGGGATGCCAGTGATCAGTGGCGCACGCTGGCAGCGCGGCTTCGTGAACAGCAGGTGAACATTGCCGAGCTGCCGCTCCAGATAGCCGCCCTCGCAATAGCAGAGGTAGTACTCCCAGAGCCTGAGAAACTCGTCGGTACAGCCCAGGCTGCGCGCCTTGTTGACGTTTGCGACGAGGTTCAGCCGCCAGTCGCGCAGCGTCCGGGCGTAGTGGATGCCAATGTCCTCGAGGTGGAAAAGCTTGAGGTCAGACGCACGCGTGGCCGTGGTGACGAGTCGCGTGACCGACGGGCAGAATCCGCCCGGGAACACGTAGCGCTGGATGTAGTCGACCGCCGCTAGAGCATAGTCGTACATCTGATCCTGGATCGTGATGGCCTGCAGCAGCACCATGCCATCCGGTTTGGCGAGGCGGCTCAGTACCTGAAAGTAGCCGTCAAGGAACTGGTGTCCGACGGCCTCGACCATTTCCACGGAGACGACCTTGTCGTACTCGCCGTCCAGTTGCCGGTAGTCCTTCTTGAGAAGCGTGATGCGGTCGCTGAGGCCCTCGCGCTCGATCGCCGCGCGAGCATAGTCGTGCTGCTCGGTGGAGATCGTGGTCGTGGTGACGTGCACGCCGTAGTGACGCGCAGCATGGATCGCAAGTCCCCCCCAGCCGGTCCCGATCTCCATCAGTCGCTCGCCCGGCTTGAGGTCGAGCTTGCGGCAGACGACGTCGAATTTCGTGAGCGACGCCTCTTCGAGGGTCGCTTCCGGGCGCGGATAGATTGCGCAGGAATAGGCCATCGTTGGATCGAGGAACAGCTTGAAGAAGTCGTTGCCGAGGTCGTAGTGAGCGGCGATGTTGCGCTCCGCGCCACGCTGGGTGTTGCGGTTGGCGAAGTGCAGGATTTTCCGCAGCGGCGCCGTGAAATGGGCGGGTCCCGCATCCAGTCGGTCGAGCACCTTGCGGTTTCGCACCATGAGGCGCACGAGACCTGTGAGGTCGCTGGTGCGCCAGTAGCCGCGGATGTAGGCCTCGCCGGCGCCGACGCTGCCGCCGAACGCCGCGTCGCCCCAGAATCGACCGTCCACGACGTTCAGTTCGACGGACAGCGGGAACTCCGCCGTGGCGCTGCCGAAGTGGCGGGTCTCCTTGCCGTCGCGGACGATCAGCTCGCCTTCCGCGATCGCGGCCATGCGCTGGTACAAAATACTGCGGCCAATCCGCCCTACCCAGGAGGGTTGGGTGTGCCGTCCCTCGTCCGAGAGCGTGGTCAGGGAGTCGTGAAGTGTCTGGGTATTCATAGTGCCGGGTGTGGGAAGAAGGGAACTCGCTTAAAAAAGAGCTTGACGGCCTGCCAGTGGATCATAGCGATCACCTTCAGGGTCATGAAGGGATAGCTGACGAGCGCCCGGGTCAGCGCCGCCTGCGAGAGCGGCTCGCGCTTGAGCACCAGCGTCGAGTCGAAGCGCGTGTTGTCGCCGCGCTCGTGCCGCATGTACACGTGCAGGCTCTGTCCGGGTTCGTCGAAACGCCACGTGTAATCCATGTCCATCGGCAGAAACGGCGACACGTGAAACGCCTTGGTCAGGTGCCAGACGTGCACCGGTCCGGAGGCGGAGTGCTCGTGCCGTGCCGCGCTGACGTCCAGCACGTACTGGAACCGCTGCCGCCAGGGCGTATTGGTGACCTCGGCGACGATGGCATCAAGCGACCCTGCCGCGTCATAGCAGTAATAGAAACTCACCGGGTTGAAGCAGATCCCGAAATAGCGCAGGTGCGTCAGGAGGCGGATCGGCCCCGTCGGCCGGCGGCCGAGGCGCTGTTCAACGAGGTCACGGACCACGACGTCGAGTGGCCGGTCGGCCGGCGCCATGTAGTCGGCGCGGCGAAACCAGGCGAGGTTGCGGCGGCGCGCCGACCAGAACCGGTAGCGGTCGTAGATGGCGGGCAACTCGGCGAGGTCGAGCCACGCGAGGTACAGACGGTACCGGAAGCAGTTGTGTCCTGGCTTCAGCCGCCGGTGGCTGATCCAGCCCTTATAGAGCGCGCTGTGGGCCATCGGCGCGCTCCGCGATCTGTCTCACCACATTCAAGCCGCTGACAACGCCATCCTCGTGGAAGCCGTAGCGCCAGTACGCGCCGCAATAGTAGGTGTTCCGTACGCCGCTGATGGTGGCGTGCGCGGACTGCGCACGGACGGCGGCGGGTGTGTAGACCGGGTGGGCGTAATTCCAGCGGCCAAGCACCGTGGACGGCTCGATCATGTCGGTCAGGTTGAGCGAGACGAGATAGCGGCGGCTGGCCTTGAGCGTCTGCAGCAGGTTCATGTCGTAGGTCAGCGTACAGCCCGGCCGGTCGTCGGCGCAGATCCGGTAGTTCCAAGCCGCCTGCGCCAGCGGTCGGCGCGGCAGGACGCGCGCATCGGTGTGCAGCACGACGTCGTTGGGCTGGTAGCCGAAGCAGCCGAGGATCCGGGACTCGTCAGCAGAGGCGTCGCCGAGGAGCGCGAGCGCCTGGTCGGCGTGACTTGCGATGACGACCGCGTCGTAGTCCTCGCGACGGCCGTCCGCGTCGATCAGCGTCACCCCGGTGGCGTGACGCAGCACGGTGCGGACCGCGCAATGGCGGCGGATCCGCGCGGCGAACGGCGCCGTCAGGGCCCGGACGTACTCACGCGAGCCGCCGCGAACCACGCGCCACTGCGGGCGGTGGGTCACCGACAGCAGACCGTGCCGGCGGAAGAAATCGAGGAAGAAAAGCGCGGGAAAGCCGAGCAGGGCATCCTCTTCCGCCGACCAGATCGCCCGTCCCATCGGCACGATGAAGCGGCGCACGAACAGCGATCCGTAGCGGTGGTCCTTCAGGAATTCACCCATCGTCGTCGAGGCGTCGCCGCTCGCCACGAACCGGCCGCCGTCGCGATTGAAGCGCAGGATATCGGCGAGCATGCCGAGAAACGAGGGGCTGAATAGGTTGCTGCGCTGGGCGAACAGGCTGTTCAGGGTCGTCCCGTTGTATTCGAGGTCGGCTCCCTCGTCGACGAGGCTGAAGCTCATGTCGGAGGGCTGGCTCGCGACGCCGAGCTCGGAGAGCAGGCGGATGAACTCCGGGTAGGTCCAGTCATTGAAGACGATGAACCCGGTATCGACCGCCACGTCAGCACCGCCTTCACTGACGTCGACCGTGTGGGTATGGCCACCGATCCAGTCCTCGGCTTCGTACACGGCGACGTCGTGCGTCCGGTGCAGCGAATGGGCAACCGTCAGTCCGCTGATGCCCGCGCCAACCACCGCGACTTTCATTGCGGACGCCGGTCCGACGGGCGGCGGGTCGGGTGTCGGCTCGTCGACAGGCGAATCGCCGGTTGGGCAGGGCACTGGATCACGTCGGGACCTCGGTCGGCAGGCGCGCGGGCCTGCTCATTTGCCAGCCCTCCTGACAGTTCGGGGCGCGGCAGGCGGCGGATTCAGGCCGGGTTCGCCGCGCATCGTCGCATAGCCGGCGAGTGCGGCGGCACGGCTCGCCTTCAGGTCGACCACGGGTGCCGGGTAGTCGCGGCCGAGCCGTATGCCCGCCGCGGCGAGCTCCGCGGCCGGGGCCTCGAATGGGCGGTGCACCAGACTGTCCGGCAGCCGCGCGAGTTCGGGCACCCAGCGCCGGATATAGGTGCGCGTGGGATCGAAGCGCTCGGCCTGCAGTATCGGGCTGAAAATCCGGTAGTAGGGCGCCGCATCGGCACCGCAGCCCGCCGACCACTGCCAACCGAACGTGTTGGCGGCGAGGTCGGCATCCACCAGCGTGTCGTGGAACCACGCCGCACCCGACCGCCA
>CAITAM010000091.1 GCA_903890265.1 uncultured Pseudomonadota bacterium
GACCGCGGTCCTCGTGACCTGCTTCTTCATCACGAGCGTGTCGCTGGCGTACATGGCAAGCCATAACCGGGCCGCGGCGCCGAAGAGTCTTCTGGATCAGGTCCCGGCCACGGCGCCGGTGCCCACGCTGGTGCCGGCCCCGGCGCCGGCTCCGGCTGTCGTTCCGGCGCCCGCGCCGGTCGACGGAAACAAGGCACCTTAGAGGTTTGAGTCGAGATTGATTGCCGGCGTGGCGGAATTGGTAGACGCACTAGCTTGAGGTGCTAGCAGGTTATCCTGTGCCGGTTCGAGTCCGGCCGTCGGCACCATCCCTCGACCCGAAATTTCCCTTTCCCCGAGCCCATCGTCCAAGACATCGGTGAGCCACAGACCGAACTTCGGCGTGACGCGACCAAGCGCTGACGTTTAGAATAGAAGGGATAAGTCCCGGCGGTTCGGGACCACGGCGGAGCGACATGCTCGAGAACTACCTGCCGATCCTGATCTTTCTCGTCGTCGCGGCCGGCTTCGGTACGCTGCTCATCGTGCTCGGTTTTCTGCTCGGGCCGCGCCGCCCGGATGACGCGAAGCTGTCGCCCTACGAATGCGGCTTCGAGGCCTTCGAGGATTCGCGCATGAAGTTCGACGTGCGCTACTACCTCGTCGCCATCCTCTTCATCATCTTCGATCTCGAGATCGCCTTTCTGTTCCCCTGGGCAGTGTCGCTGCGGGAACTCGGCGGTTTTGGTCTCCTGTCGATGCTCGTGTTCCTCACGATCCTCGTGGTGGGCTTCATTTACGAATGGAAGAAAGGTGCGCTCGAATGGGATTAGCCAGCGAGGCTGACACCGCCCTGCAGACAGCCCTGAATGACCGGGGTTTCGTCACGGCGCGGCTCGACGACCTGATCAACTGGGCGCGCACCGGCTCGTTGTGGCCGATGACGTTCGGTCTCGCCTGCTGCGCCGTCGAGATGATGCACGCCGGTGCCGCGCGCTACGACCTCGATCGGTTCGGGGTCGTCTTCCGCCCGAGTCCGCGGCAGAGCGACGTCATGATCGTGGCGGGAACGCTCGTCAACAAGATGGCCCCGGCGCTGCGCAAGGTCTACGACCAGATGCCGGAGCCGCGCTGGGTGATCTCGATGGGATCCTGCGCCAACGGCGGGGGTTACTACCATTACTCCTATTCGGTCGTGCGCGGCTGCGACCGCATCGTGCCGGTCGATGTGTACGTGCCGGGTTGTCCGCCGTCGGCGGAGGCGCTGGTCTACGGCATCCTGCAGCTGCAGAAGAAGATCCGGCGCACCAGCACCATCGCGAGGTAATCGGTCGCCCGTCGGGCGGAATGCCCCGGGCGTCACGTCGGTGACTGTGCAGAGTGGTCGCGCGGCCGGGACGGTCGGCGGCCGGCGATCGGAACGTGTTACGAGTGAGCCGCCCGGCCGAGGGTGGCAGGCATCCCGGGCAGCCGGGCGAGGATCAAAGGTCTATGTCAGAGCGCATTGAGGCCCTTGCCGGTCGACTGGCCGAGACGCTGAAGGAGCTGATGCCGGTCCCGACCTCGAAGATCTTCTTCACCTCGTCGGGCTCGGAGGCCAACGACACCCAGGTGAAGCTCGCGTGGTACTACAACA
>CAITAM010000092.1 GCA_903890265.1 uncultured Pseudomonadota bacterium
CGCGGGCGGCGCCGACGCCGGTCGTGCGCACGGAGCCCCTGCGGCTCAACAAGTACCTGTCGGAACGGGGCCTGTGCTCGCGGCGCGAGGCGGACGCCTGGATCGCCGCCGGCCGGGTGACCGTCAATGGCAGCGTGGCCACGCTCGGCACGCCGATCGGGCCGGCTGACGACGTACGGGTCGACGGCCGGCCGGTGGGGCGCGAGGCCCGTCACGTCTACATAGCGCTGCACAAGCCGCCGGGAATCGAGTGCACCACCGACCGGCGGGTCGAGGACAACATCATCGACTTCGTGCGGCACCGGGAGCGGATCTTCCCGATCGGGCGGCTCGACAAGTTCTCGGAAGGCCTGATCCTGCTCACCAACAACGGTGACATCGTCAACGAGTTGCTGCGTGCCGAGCACGGCCACGAGAAGGAGTACGTGGTCACGGTCGACCGGCCGGTGACCGACGAATTCCTGCGCACCATGGCAGACGGCATGATGATCCTCGGCCAGCGGACCCGCCCGGCGCGCACGCGGCGGATTGCCGCCAACGTGTTCGGCATCGTGCTGACCCAGGGCCTCAACCGGCAGATCCGCCGCATGTGCGAGGCCTTCGAGTACACGGTACGAAAACTGGTCCGGGTGCGGATCGTCAACATCCGCCTCGACGGCCTCGCCAGCGGGCGCTGGCGTGATCTCAGCCGTGCCGAGCTCGAGGGGCTGCTGCCCGGCCGCCACGATTGGGACTGAGCGCGGCCGGAGTTCAATTGCCGGCGCGAAGGCCGGGTCCGGAGGGTATACTGCCGGGCTGCCTGCCCTTCGCGCGGCTCAACTGATCACGGTGCCACTCTTGACCTCATCTGCTCCCCCGGCCGCTCCGCGGACCTTCGCCGAACTCGATCTCGATCCGTCGCTGCAGAAGGCGATCGCCGAAATGGGCTTCGTCAAGCCGACGGCCATCCAGTCAGACTCCATACCGCACGCGCTCGCCGGCCGCGACATCCTCGCCGCCGCGGCGACGGGCAGCGGCAAGACGGCGGCCTTCCTGCTGCCGATCCTGAACAAGCTGATCCAGAAGCCGAAGGGCACGACGCGTGCGCTGGTGCTCGCCCCGACGCGGGAACTCGCGGCGCAGATCGCCTCCGACCTCGACGAACTCGCGGTCCACACGAGGGTCAGCGGTGCCGCGGTGTTCGGCGGCGTCGGCATGGGCCCGCAGGAGCATGCGTTCCGCACCGGCGTCGACGTCATCGTCGCGACCCCCGGCCGGCTGCTCGACCACCTGAAGGCCCCTTACGCGAAGCTCGACGGGCTCGAGTTCCTCGTGCTCGACGAGGCCGATCGCATGCTGGACATGGGCTTCCTGCCGGACATCCGCCGCGTGCTGCGGCACGTGCCGGCGGTGCGCCAGACGCTCTTTTTCAGCGCCACGCTGCCGGCGCCGATCCTGCAGCTCACCAAGGAGCTGCTGAAGGATCCGGTGCGGATCAACATCGAGCGCCAGTCAACGCCGGCCACCGGCATCACGCAGGCGATCTACCCGGTATCGGGCGAGCTCAAGTCCGCACTCTTCCTCAAGCTCCTCGACGGGCACATGAAGGAAGCACTGGTCTTCACGCGCACCAAGCACCGCGCGAACCGCCTCGCCGAGTACCTCGTGCGGCACGGTATCGCCGCCGAGCGCATCCACGGCAATCGCTCGCAGAACCAGCGGACCCAGGCGCTCGAGGGCTTCAAGTCGGGCGAGTACCGGGTGCTCGTGGCGACCGACATCGCGGCGCGCGGCATCGACGTCGCCGAACTCGGGCACGTCGTGAACTTCGACGTGCCGGTGGCACCGGAAGACTATATCCATCGCATCGGCCGCACCGGCCGTGCCGAGATGACCGGTGAAGCCTACACGTTCGTGGCGCCCGACGAGGAACCCGAGCTGCGGATGATCGAGAAGGTGCTGGGCAAGCGCCTGCCGCGCGTGACGCTGCCGGACTTTGACTACGCGCAGAAGCCGGCCG
>CAITAM010000093.1 GCA_903890265.1 uncultured Pseudomonadota bacterium
CCCGCGGGCCCGATCACGAACCTCGCCGGGCCCGTGCTGCACGCCAACGGCGCGCGGCTCGAGTGGCGGCGGGATCCCATCGACATGTACGCCTTTCACGTCCAGGTGCCGGCGGGCGTGACGACGCTCGAGGCGGACCTTGAGGTCGTGACCGCGCTGCGCCCGGACGGCGCGACCTTTGGCCTCGAGGCACCGCGGACCGCGACCGAGGCGCTTGCCATCCTCGAATGGCACCAGGTGGTGCTGTACCCGGCGAACACCGCGAGCGACGACGTCCGGGTGGCGGCGCGCGTGCACCTGCCGTCCGGCTGGCGTTTCGCGACCGCGCTCGAGACCGCGGCGCCCGAGGCCGACGGCGCCTCGTTCGCACCGGTGTCACTGACCACCCTCGTCGACTCGACACTCGTCGCCGGCCGCTACCTGACGAGCTACGCGCTCGGCGGCGAGCCGCCGGTCCGCCTCACCGTCGTCGGTGACGGGCCGGCCGCGGCCACGCTGCCGGCGTCGAGCCTGCGCCACTACGAGGCGCTGGTGCAGGAGGCGAAGGCGCTCTTCGGCGCCACCCACTACCGGCACTACGATTTTCTCTACACGCTGACCGACGCGATCATGCCGGACGGCCTCGAGCACCACGAGTCGTCCGACAACCGCTCGCCGTACCGCACGTTCCTCGACGAGGATCTGCGGCTCGCCGAGGGCAACCTGCTCGCGCACGAGTACAGCCACTCGTGGAACGGCAAGTACCGCCGGCCGGCGGGGCTCGCCACGCCGAACTACCAGGAGCCCATGCAGGACGAGATGCTGTGGGTCTACGAGGGACTGACCGAGTACCTGGGTGACGTGCTGGCCACGCGCGCCGGCATCTGGACGCCCGTGCAGTTCGGCGAGGAACTCGCGCGCATCGCCGCCGGCCAGGCGACGCACCACGGCCGGACCTGGCGCAACCTCGAGGATGCGACGGTCGCGGCACCGCTCCTGTACGTGCAGCCGCGCGACTGGGCCGCGAGGCTGCGCCGGCAGGAGGACTTCTACCACGAGTCGGCACTGCTCTGGCTCGAGGCGGACGCGCTCATCCGCCGCCGCTCCGCGGGCAAGCGCAGCCTCGATGACTTCTGCCGTGCCTTCTACGGCCCGCCCGGCGGAGCGCCCGCGGTGCGCCCGTACGGCTTCGCGGACCTCGTCGCCGCGCTGAACGGCGTCCAGCCCTACGACTGGCAGGCCTTTTTCACCGAGCGCCTCACCCGCCACCGGGACGCCGCCCCGACCGAGGGCCTCGAACTCGCGGGCTGGCAGGTGGTGCTCGACGACGGGCCGCAGACGATGAACCACGCCCACGAGGTCGATGAGCGCGACCAGGACCTGCGCTTCTCGCTCGGTTTCTACGTCGCCGACGAAGGCGCGATCGTGGCCGACGTCGTGCCCGGCTCGCCGGGCGACCGCGCGGGACTCGCGCCCGGCGACAAGGTGATCGCCGTCAACGGCCGCAAATGGTCGCGCGAGGTGAGCCGCGACGCGCTGGAGGCGAGCCGCGCCACCGAGGGGCACGAGGCGGTGCCGGTGGACCTTCTCCTGGAGCGCGACGACCGCTACCGCACGGTGAGGCTCGATTACGCCGGCGGCGTCCGCCAGCCGCGTCTCGCCCGCCTTGGTGGCACGCCCGACCTCCTCGCCGACATCGCAAAACCCCGCCGCCGCTGACGACGCCGGTCCGTGCGCCCGGCCTCAAGGCCGGTGCCGCCCGGCCGATAGCCCCGGGGCAGCGGCGAGGGGCCCGCCCGGCGGGCGCACGCCCCTGTCAGCGAGCTGTCTGACACCTGTCTGCCATTGACATCGTATGACAGTCGTCAACGCCCTTCCCGCGGTAGCCGCCCCGATCGGGCCCAGTTTGTTGCGCCTATCCAACAAGCAATCCGGCCGGCACCCGGAACGATTCCCATTAAGCGTTCATTAATAGGTAAATACCGGAACTTGCGACTGCGTCACTTGAATCCCACAAACGCCTCTGCTGCAATGCGCGCCTGCACGGTTCGGCCGACGGCCGGGCCCGGGTTACTCAAGTCTGCGGCGTTGTGACCGTAACAATGGCTGAGGATTATGTTCAGCGCCTGCCGACTTCGCTTGACTTAATTTCGTTCCACACCCTTAGGAAGGACACCATGCGATCGACCGCTACCCTGCTCTCTAACGCGTCACGGACCGGCCTCGTGGCCGCCGCCGTGGCCCTTGCGCTCGCCGCCGGCGCCGCTCGTGCGGACAATGCCGCCGACCTCGCCGCCCTGAAGAGCCAGGTCCAGTCCCTGCAGTCGCAGATCTCGGCGCTCGAAGCGCGCGAGAACGGCGGCACCACGACCAGCACCAGCACCGCCGCCAAGCCGACCCCGACCTTCAACGCCGGTCCCGTGACGATCACCCTCGGCGGTTTCGCCGAACTCATCGGCGTCGAGCGCAGCCGTTTCGAGGGCGCCGACTGGGCCTCGAACTGGAACACCGGCATCCCGCTCGCCAACTCGTCGAACTACTACCTCGACGAGTTCCACATGACGATGCGCCAGAGCCGCCTCTCGGCGCTCGCCCAGGCGCCGACCGATGGCCACACCGCGATCGAGGCCTACGTCGAGACCGACTTCGGCGCTGCCGGCGGCACCGCCAACAACAACGAGAGCGCCTCCTACAGCCCGCGCGTCCGTCATTTCTACGGCGACTACCAGGACAAGGACAACGGCTGGTACCTGCTCGCCGGCCAGACCTGGAGCCTCGTGACCCAGGACAACTCGCTGATCAACCCGCGCAGCGAGCGCGCGCCGCTGACCATCGACGGCCAGTACCTGCCGGGCTTCAGCTGGCTGCGCGTCGCCCAGGTGCGCTTCGTCAAGAACCTCGCCGACAACCGCGCCGCCGTCGGTATCTCGCTCGAGAACCCGGCCGCGCTCGTCTCGTGCAGCAACTCGACCTCGACCTCGACCGCCTGCGTCGGTCCGACGACGACCGTCGTGCCGAAGGCGCCGATCACGAGCATCGGCGGCCAGGGCAGCGCGTACCCGAACGGCACCGTGTCGCTCGACCCGCTGCCGGACGTCGTCGGCAAGATCGCCTTCGAGCCCGGCTTCGGTCACTACGAGTTGCTCGGCACCTACCGCACGTTCCGCGACCGCTTCGCCGGCAGCAACAACACGACGTCGGGCTTTGGCTTCGGCGGCAACCTCGTGCTGCCGCTCCTCGGCCCGAGCCTCGAGCTCAACGCGTCGTACCTCCACGGCGAGGGCATCGGCCGCTACGGCTCGTCGCAGCTGCCGGACGTCACGATCAACCCGAACTCGGGCTCGCTCGACACGATCCGTGGCGACCAGTACTACGCGGGCCTGACCTGGAAGCCGGCGCCGGCCTGGGTCGTGTACGCCTACTACGGCTCGGAGCGGGTCACCGAGCAGTCGTCGACCTACCTCAGCGGCACCAAGACGATCGGCCAGGGCTACGGCAGCCCGCTGTTCGACAACAGCGGCTGCTACGTCGAGGGCGGTGTGACCGGTCACTCGTGCTACGGCAACACGAAGTCGGTCACGCAGGAGACGATCGGCGCCTGGTGGAAGTACTACCAGGGCACGCTCGGCAACGCGCAGATCGGCCTGCAGGCCTCGCACACGACGCGTGACGTGTTCACGGACGCCGCGGGCAACAACCCGTCGTCGGACCTGAACGTGTACATGGTGTCCTTCCGCTTCTACCCGTACCAGCGCTAAGCGCCGGCACGGAACGAAGCGCGGGCATCGATCGATGCCCGATGAGCCCCGCGGGAGACTCCCGCGGGGCTTTTTTCCAGGCCCCCACCGGCGCCGTGCGGCGGGGTCTGGCGCAAGCCCACCTTGTCCTGCACCGCGCGCACGAGCGCAACCGGGTCGTAGCCTCTCCCATCCTTGAAGACGCTTTCGACCGCTTCAACGGCCTCGATCTTGTCCGCCGGATTGCCGGCAATCAC
>CAITAM010000094.1 GCA_903890265.1 uncultured Pseudomonadota bacterium
CGGCTCGGTCGCATGGTGGGTCAGCCGTGGCGACTGGTGCGCAAGGTCAGGGCGCTTGCGCCCGACGTTGTTCATATTCACGACGCTGAGCTGCTTCCGGCGTTGCTCGTGCTTCGGGCATCCGGCATCGCCGGTATTTACGACATCCACGAGGACCTGCCGAAGCAGATCCTGGACAAGGCATGGATCCCTGCCGTCATACGCCGACCGATGTCGTTTGCGGCCCGCCTTTTCGAGCGATGGGTGACGCCGCTCCTTACGGCACTGGTGCCCGCAACGCCCGCGATCGCCGAGCGCTTCGAGGCATTCCACCGGCGGGTGGTTACCGTCAACAATTACCCCATTGCGGATGAACTGCTGTCCGACAGCGGTGGGGGTGAGCGGAACGTCCTCTGCTTCGTCGGCGGCATCACGCGTATCCGCGGGATCAGGCAGCTCTTCGACGCGCTCAGTCTGGTACCCGACGTGAAGCTTGTCCTTTGCGGGGCTTTCGAAAGCGCGGCGTTCGAGAGCGAACTTCGCCAGCACGCTGCCTGGTCGCAGGTCGACTATCGCGGGGTCGTGGACCGGCCCGGCGTCGGGGCCGTCCTGAAGCAGTCGTTTGCCGGGCTGGTGACCTACCTGCCCGCCGCCAATCACATGGAAGCCCAGCCGACGAAGGTCTTCGAGTACATGTCGGCAGGTGTCCCGGTGATCGGGTCCGATTTCCCGCTGTGGCGCCGCATCATTGCCGATACCGACGCGGGTCTGGTCGTTGACCCCGAGGACCCGGCGCAGATTGCGGGCGCCATTCGCGCGTTGCGCGATGATCCCGGGCGTGTGACCCAGATGGGCGCTCGCGGACGAGCGCTTGTCATGGGGGAGCTTAACTGGAACCACGAGGCCGAGAAGCTCGTGGCTCTCTATAAGACTGTCGCGGGCGCACGTGCCGCGCTCTAGGGTTCACAGCCGGTCGTGTGCGCGTGCCGGTCAAGGGAGCGGGTTTTGCAGAAAATCGTAACGGTGGTGGGTGCGCGCCCCCAGTTCATCAAGGCAAGCGTGGTGTCTCAGGCGATCCTCGCCGACGGGCATTTCAGCGAGGTTCTTGTCCACACGGGACAGCATTTCGACTCGAACATGTCGGCAGTCTTTTTCTCGGAGCTCGGGATCCCCGAGCCCGCGTACTCCCTCGACATCCACGGTGGGCAGCACGGCGCGATGACCGGTCGGATGCTGGCGGGTATCGAGGAGGTCCTGATCCGTGAGTCGCCGGCCGCCGTGCTGGTCTACGGGGACACCAACTCGACCCTGGCCGGTGCCCTGGCCGCGGCCAAGCTGCATATCCCCGTCGCGCACGTCGAGGCCGGGCTTCGCTCGTTCAACATGCGAATGCCGGAGGAGATCAACCGGGTTCTGACCGATCGGGTATCCCGGTGGTTGTTCGCCCCGACAGAAACCGCCTGCGGGCACCTCGCCCGAGAGGGCTTTGCAGCAGACAGCGTTTTTCTGGTCGGAGACGTGATGTACGACGTGGCGCTGCATTTCGCCGAGCGGGTCAGTGCCGATGGCGGCAGGCTGGGCGCGCTCGGCCTGTCGCCGCGCGCCTACGTCCTTGCCACGGTGCACCGCGCCGAGAACACGGACGATCCGGCGAGGCTTGCGGTCATTGTTGATGCGCTGACCAAAATCGCCGCGTCGACTCCGGTGGTCTGGCCGCTTCATCCGCGGACCCGCGGCCTGCTGCAGTCGATGGGGCGGCTCGATTCGCTGGAGAATTCCATCCGGCTCATCGAGCCGCTGGGATATCTCGACATGGTTCAGCTGGAGAAATACGCCGCGGTGATTGCGACGGACTCGGGTGGCGTGCAGAAGGAAGCGTTCTTTTACCGGGTGCCCTGCGTGACCCTGCGTGACGAGACCGAGTGGGTTGAGCTTGTGGCAGCGGGCTGGAACCGGCTGGCGCCACCGGTGTCGGTCGCTGCGGTCTGCGAGGCGATTGCCGGTGCCGTCGGCGCGCGCGGTCTTGCCGTCGAGCCCTACGGTGACGGTAAATCCGCAAGCCGTATCGTTGGCGAGCTCGCGAGCAGCCTTGCTGGATGAGGATTCTCTACCTTAATCACTACGCGGGCGGACCGGCGTACGGCATGGAGTACCGTCCCTACTATCTCGCGAGGGAGTGGGTGAGGCGGGGGCACGAGGTGACGGTCGTGGCGGCCTCTCAGTCGCACGTCCGCAGTCGTCAGCCGGCGATCTCCGGTGCGTACACCCGCGAGACGGTCGATGGCATCGACTTTGTCTGGTGCAAGACCCCCGCGTACTCAGGAAACGGCGTCGGCAGGGTCCGCAACATAGCGGCATTCCTGTTGCATCTTCGTCGTTACCGGCGGTGGCTGTCGACGCGGCCCGATGTGGTCATCGCTTCATCGACCTACCCCGCCGACATCGGCGCAGCACGGGCGATCGCGCGCCGCCACGGCGCGCTGCTGGTCTGGGAGGTCCATGACCTCTGGCCACTGTCACCCATGGAGTTGGGAGGAATGTCGCGATGGCATCCCTTCATACTCTGGATGCAGCACGCCGAAAACTACGCCTGTCGCAACGCGGACCTCGTCGTTTCCATGCTGCCGAAGTCGGATGCGCACCTGATTGGGCATGGTATGGCGCCGGAGAAGTTCGTCTACGTACCGAACGGCGTCGACCCCACGGAGTGGCACGGGTCGATCGGCGAGTCCCTCCCGGCCGAGCACGTCGATGCGATCAAGCGGGCGCGCGATGCCGGACACGTGGTCGTGGCTTACGCAGGGGCGCACGGGATCGCGAACGCACTGCACACGCTGCTCGATGCTGCGCAGAGACTTATTGATCAGCCGGTGACGTTCCTGCTGGTCGGGACCGGGCCCGAGAGGGCGGCACTGAAGGCCCGCGCGGAGCGAGAGGGACTCAGAAACGTCGTCATGCTGGAGAGCGTGCCGCGGGCGGCCATACCCGATTTTCTCGGCCAGACCGACGTTGTCTATATCGGTTTGCAGCGCCAGCCGCTGTTCCGCTTCGGCATCAGCCCGAACAAGCTGATGGACTACATGATGGCCGCCAAGCCCGTCATCTGCGCGATCGACGCCGGTAACGATCTGGTGGGGGAGGCCGGGTGCGGGTTGACGATCGAGCCCGAGAACGCCGACGCCCTGGCAGCGGCCGTGCAGAAGCTCGCCGCCCTTCCACCCGCGGACAGGGCCCGGCTCGGACAGAACGGGCGGGAATTCATCCTGAACTGCCATACCTATCCGGTCCTCGCGGACCGCTTCCTGGAGGCAGTCAGGGCCTTCAGCCCGCCCGCGCGCTGACGGTGCGATGGTCGCTGGGGCTGCCCTGACCGGATCGCACGCGTAGAATGCGCAGCGGGCAGATTTCGCATGTCCGGGGGAGCGCGCGGTGTACCGTAGCGCGCGGGTGGGATTGTCGGGGAGCCGGCCGGCTGATGGGCGGCAGGGGTTCGCTCCCTCGGCAGCCGACGGTGAGTCGTGCGTACGCTGACGCCGCGTATCTCCGTAAGCAGAGGACCGTTGATCCATGACTGCAGAATTCATCCCGTTCGCTCTGCCTGACACGGGACCCGAGGAGATCGAAGCGGTTGCCAAGGTGATCCGCTCTGGTTGGGTCACCACGGGACCGCGAACCAAGGAGTTCGAGGCCGCTTTCGCCGGCTACCTCGGCGGAGGCGTGCAGGCGCTGGCCGTCAATTCCGCGACCGCGGGTCTCCACCTGGCACTTGAGTCGCTCGGCATCGGACCGGGGGACGAGGTCATCACCTCGACGCTGACCTTCACGGCGACAGCCGAGGTCGTGCGGTACCTCGGTGCGGATCCGGTGTTTGTCGACGTCGACCCGATGACGCTCAACATGGACGTGGCGGCGGTCCGCGCGGCGATTACGCCGCGGACCAAGGCCATCATGCCGGTGCACTACGCCGGGCTTGCCTGCGACATGACGGCCCTGCTCGCGCTGGCGCGCGCGGCCGGTATCCGCGTGGTCGAGGATGCGGCGCACGCGCTGCCGTCGACCTCCGACGGCGTGCTGGTCGGGCAACTCGATTCGGATGTCACGGTGTTCAGCTTCTACGCGAACAAGACGATGACCACCGGCGAAGGCGGGATGGTCGTTACCCGCCATCAGGAGCTGGCCGATCGGATGCGGGTGATGCGCCTGCACGGCATCAACAGGGACGCATTCGACCGGTTCCAATCCAAGAAGCCGGCATGGTATTACGAGGTCGTCGCGCCTGGGTTCAAGTACAACATGACCGATATCGCAGCGGCGATGGGTCTGGTGCAGCTCGGCCGCCTTAACGATTTCCTCGTCCGGCGGCAGGTGCTCGCAGCCCGCTACTACGAAGCGCTTGGCGGGCTGCCGTTGGTGCTTCCGGCAGCGGGTGGGCCTGCCCGCCAGCATGCCTGGCATCTGTACGTTATTCGCCTCGCGGCGCCGCGCATGGCAAACGGCCTGACCCGCGACACGCTGATCCAGGGCCTCGCCGATGCCGGAATCGGCACGAGCGTTCATTACGTGCCGCTGAACCGCCAGCCCTATTGGCGAGACCGCTACGGTCTGACGCCCGAGGGCTTTCCGGTGGCGGATGCCGCCTACGAGACCATGGTCAGCCTGCCCCTCTATACCGCCATGACCGATGCGCAGCAGGAGCGGATCATCGCGGCGTTAACAGCGCTCCTGAACGGTTGATGGGAAAGCGCGCGACAGACTTTCTGGTGAGCCTGCTTGGCCTGATCGCGCTCTCGCCGCTCCTCCTCGTCTGCGGGCTTCTGGTCCGAACCACCACGCCCGGCCCGGCGTTCTTCCGCCAGGAGCGCGTCGGACGCCACGGGCGTGTGTTTCGTATCCACAAGTTCAGGACCATGACGGCCGATCCGATGCGGGTTGGTCGCGAACTTACGGTGGGTGAGGACCGGCGGATTACGCCCCTCGGGCGCTGGCTGCGGCGCTACAAGGTTGATGAGTTGCCCCAGCTGATTGATGTCCTTTACGGCGACATGAGCCTCGTCGGCCCGCGTCCCGAGGTGCCTAAGTACGTGGCGCTGTATCCGGAGCATGAGCGAGAGGTCGTGCTCAGCGTCAGGCCCGGCATCACCGACCCGGCCTCGATCGAGTTCCGGGACGAGAGCGCGCTGCTCGGCCGTGCCGCCGATCCGGAGCGGGATTACATCGAGCACGTGCTTCCCGCGAAGCTGGCACTGAGCGTGGAGTACGTCCGGCAGCGGACCTGGGTCGGCGACCTTGTCATCATTGCGCGGACCCTGCGCGCGATCGCGCGCTAGGTCATCCGGCGATGCTGCGATGCCATTGACGGCTCCACGGGCCCTCACCACGGAGGCTTTAGCCGGGGTGGACAGCGGTCGGCGCGACGACGTCGAGGGCCTGCGCGCCCTCGCGGTGCTGTCGGTGCTTTTCTATCACGCGCGGCTTGGCCTCGTCGCCGGCGGGTATGTCGGTGTCGACGTGTTTTTCGTCATCTCCGGGTACCTCATTACGCGGCTCGTCGTGCGGGACCTCGATGCCCGTCGTTTCAGATACGGCGGGTTTCTGCTTCGGCGGGCTCGACGCCTCCTGCCTGCCATGGTCGTGGTCGCGGTCGCCGGTACGCTGGCTGCCCTGGTTCTGCTCGGACCTTTCGATCTGAGCGCCTTCGCGCTGTCCGTGCTCGCGGCACTCGGCCTTTCGGCAAATCTCTATTTCTGGAGTCAACAGGGTTACTTCACGGCGGGACTTCCCGAGCAGCCGCTGTTGCACACGTGGTCCCTGAGCCTGGAGGAGCAGTACTATCTTCTCTTCCCGTTGCTGCTGATCGCGATCAAGTCCTGCTCGGCGCGTCGACGCCAGGCGATTCTTTGGATCCTGACGGCGGGTGGACTCGCGTTCAGCCTGTGGCTCACCGGGCTGCACCCGGGGGCGGCGTTCTACCTGGTGATTGCCCGTGCCTGGGAGTTCCTGCTGGGCGGCGCGGTGGGCTTGGGTGGCGCGCCGCGGGCACCGCGGCTCGCGAAGGCAGTGTCCGTCGTCTCGCTCGCGGTGCTCGTACTCGCCTTCCTCGGTCTTGTGCCGCCGGTGCCCTATCCCGGTACCGCGGCGCTGCTGCCGGCGACGGCGGCGGCGGGCCTGCTCTGGAGTGGCGCGGCACGAACCGTCACGCCTGGCCGGTGGTTGTTGTCGTTGCCGCTCCTCGTCTCGATCGGCAGCGTGTCCTATTCGCTTTACCTGTGGCACTGGCCGCTGCTGACGCTGGCAAGGTATTCGGCCGGCCGCGAACTCGGCGTCCCCGAGGCCGTGGCGGTACTCGCCCTGACCGGGCTGCTGGCCACGTGGAGCTACTGGCAGGTGGAGCGACCGTGGCGCGCGGAGGCGTCGGGCAGGCCACCACGATCGCTCCTGCCGGTCGGGGTGCTGGGCGGCCTGCTTGGCGTCGCGGCAGTGCTCATCGTGCTGGGCCACGGGTACCCGGGACGCCTGCCGGGCGCGGCCGTTCGCTTTGATTCCGCCCGGTTTGCCGTGCCAACGGCCCAGTCGGGCTGCCATCACGGGCCTCCAGAGCGCGTTACCGGTGACCCGTTGTGCCGGCTGACGGCGGGGGGAACCGGGCCGGCAGGTGGGGATGCCGTCCTCGTCTGGGGCGACAGTCATGCCAATGCGGTCGGGCCCGTGCTGCAGCACCTCGGCGACGACTACGGCGTACCGGTTTACCAGGCGAGCTACTCAAGCTGTCCGCCGCTCGCTGGCGTTCGGGTTGGCCACACGTCCTTGTCTCACCACTGCCGCGAGTTCAATGCGGCAGTGCTACGGTCGATGGCCGCCCACCGCGTTTCGCGCGTGCTGCTCGCAGGCTACTGGACAACCTACCTGCCGACGCCGGCGGACAATACGCTGGTGCGCTGGCTGAACCCGTACGACGGCCATGATGCCGTGGCCGCAGGTACCGCAGAGGAGAACGACAGGCTATTTCGCGCATCGCTCGCGGCGACGCTGTCCGCCTTGCGCGATCAGCACGTACAGGTCTGGCTGCTTGCGCAGGTGCCAGACCAAAAATCGTTCGTGCCCCTCGCGCTGAGTCATGCCGTTCGCAAGGGCGCCGATCCCCGCGACGTCGCGATCGGACGCGACGCGCATCGCAGTGATCAGGCCGCGGTCATGGCCGCGCTGGCGGACTTCGCGGCCGGCTTCACGCTGATTGATCCGGCGGTGCTTCTTTGTCAAAGCGGTCGTTGCATCACGACCGACGGCGTGGACTCCTTTTACGTCGACTCGAACCATTTATCCGTGCTGGGTGCGACCTCGCTGGCGGGCCTTCTGGCGCCGCTGATCGCGCCGTCCGGCGTGGACGGCCACGGGTCACGCTGAGGGCTGCCGGCCGGCGGGGCGGGTTCGGTCTGGGCGGCCGATCCGGTGCGGAGCCGACGGCGCTCGTCGGCGGGTTGGAGCCGGCCGATGCGGATCCCGGCTGGCGTCGGCCCCGGCGGGCTCCCGTCGTCGCTGGTCGTCGCTGGCCGTTGCTGGCCGTCGCTGGCCGACCCGCGTCACGCCTGCCGTTGCCGATAGCGTGAGATGCGTCCTTTGACCGGTCTGCCCCTGCGGGTTACCCTTTTAAAAATCTGACCTGCGGACGCGGTGAAACCATGCGAATTACGATTTTCGGCTCGGGCTACGTTGGTCTTGTTACGGGAGCGTGTCTCGCAGACGCCGGTAACCACGTGGTCTGTGTCGACGTGGACGCCGCAAAAATTGAGCGCCTCAACCGCGGCGAAGTGCCGATCCACGAGCCGGGCCTCGACGAACTCATCGAGCGCAACATGGCCAAGGGCCGGCTCAAATTCACCACCGACGCCGCGGCTGGGGTCGAGCACGGCCTGTTCCAGATGATCGCGGTCGGGACGCCGCCGGACGAAGACGGCTCCGCCGACCTTCGCCACGTGCTGTCGGTCGCGCGCACCATCGGCACGCACATCAAGGAATACCGGGTCGTCATCACGAAGTCGACCGTGCCGGTTGGCACGGCAGACAAGGTGCGGGCCGCATTGAACGAGACGCTGTCGACGCGCACCGACCGGCCGGAATTTGACGTCGTTTCGAACCCGGAGTTCCTCAAGGAGGGCGCGGCCATCGGCGACTTCATGCGCCCCGACCGCGTCGTCGTCGGCACCGACAATGCGCGCGTCACGGAACTCATGCGGGCCCTCTACGAACCGTTTACCCGTAGCCGCGATCGATTGATCGTGATGGACGTGAAAAGCTCGGAACTGACCAAGTACGCCGCGAACGCGATGCTGGCGACCAAGATTTCCTTCATGAACGAGATCGCGAATCTCGCCGAGCGGGTTGGCGCCGACGTCGAGAAAGTCCGCGTCGGGATCGGTTCGGATGCCCGTATCGGTTACAGCTTCATCTACCCGGGGGTCGGTTACGGGGGATCGTGCTTCCCGAAGGACGTGCAGGCGCTCGAGCGCTCGGCAAAGGCCGTTGGCTACGAGCCGCTGATCCTGTCGGCGGTCGAAGCCGTGAATGCGCGACAGAAGACGGTGCTGTTCGACAAGATTGCCCGGCATTTCGACGGCAAGCTCGACGGGCGCACGGTGGCCGTCTGGGGCCTCGCGTTCAAGCCGAATACGGACGATATGCGCGAGGCGCCGAGCCGGGTATTGATCGAAGCGCTGTGGGCGGCAGGCGCCCGCGTCCGTGCCTACGATCCGGTCGCCATGCAGGAGGCGACGCGCATCTACGGGGCCCGGGCCGATTTCACCCTGTGCGAGACGATGGAGCAGGCGCTGGCCGGTGCCGATGCGCTCGCGATCGTCACGGAGTGGCAGGAGTTCCGCAGCCCGGACTTCGATTCCATTCGCACCGCGCTCAAGACGCCCGTCATTTTCGACGGCCGCAACCTGTACGACCCGGCCCTCGTCAGTCGTTTCGGGCTGACCTACTACGCGATCGGGCGGAGCGTGACCCGGCCCGCGGGCTGATCACCGCGGCCCGGGCCGCCTGACCCGGTGCGGCGGACGGCGAATGGACACGTTTCTGAAGGTAGCTACCCCATGCTGACGCCAGTCATCCTCTCCGGCGGCTCCGGGACACGGCTCTGGCCGCTGTCGCGCGACCTCTACCCGAAGCAGTTTCTGAGTCTCACGAGCGACCTGACGATGTTTCAGGACACCGTCGAGCGCCTGCGAGGGCTCGCCGCCGAACCGCCGGTGGTCGTCTGCAACGAGCAGCACCGCTTCATCGTCGCCGAGCAGCTGCGCCAGATGGGCAGCCAGGCCACGTCGATCGTGCTCGAGCCGGTCGGGCGCAATACCGCGCCGGCGGTGGCGGTCGCTGCACTCGCGGCGCTTCGTGCCCAGGCCAGCGAGGCGGCGGACCCCGTGCTCCTCGTCATGCCGGCCGATCACGTCATCAGCCACCCGCAGCGCTTCCATGCTGCGGTCGAGAACGGTTTTCGTGCGGCACTCGAGGGGCAACTCGTGACGTTCGGGATCGTGCCGACGAAGGCCGAGACGGGCTACGGCTACATCCGCCGTGGTGAGTCGCTCGGCGGGGTGCACCGCGTCGCTGCCTTCGTCGAAAAGCCGGATCTGGCGCGTGCCGAAGGCTACGTCGCCTCCGGCGAGTACTTCTGGAACAGCGGCATGTTCATGTTCAGTGCGCGCCGCTACCTCGCGGAACTCGAGCGCTACGCGCCGGAAATGCGGCTCGCCTGCGAGGCCGCGTTCCACGAGGCGAGCAAGGATCTGGATTTCACCCGGCTCTCGAAAGAGGCCTTCGGTCGGTGCCCGAGCGATTCGATCGACTACGCCGTGATGGAGAAGACCGATTCCGCCGTCATGGTGGCGCTCGATGCCGGCTGGAGCGACGTCGGCTCGTGGTCGGCGTTGCACGAGGCGGCGGCTGAGGATCCGTCGGCCAACGTCACGCGCGGCGACGTCGTCAGCGAGGCGACGACGGGTTGCTACCTCTATTCCAGCCATCGCCTGGTGGCCACGGTTGGCGTCACCGACATGGTCGTGATCGAGACCAAGGACGCGGTCATGGTCGCGCCGAAAGACCGGGTCCAGGAAGTGAAAAATCTGGTCGGTCGCCTGAAGCAGATGGGCCGCAGCGAGACCCAGATGCACCGCGAGGTGTTCCGTCCGTGGGGCTCGTACGACAGCGTCGATGGCGGCGACCGCTTCCAGGTCAAGCGCATTAAGGTGAATCCGGGCGGCGCGCTGTCCCTGCAGATGCATCATCACCGTGCCGAGCACTGGATCGTGGTTTCCGGGACCGCCGAGATCACCTGCAACGACAAGGTGTTCCTCCTCGCCGAGAACCAGTCGACCTACATTCCGGTCGGGGCGACGCACCGAATCGCGAATCCGGGCAAGGTACCCCTGCACATCATTGAGGTGCAGTCGGGCTCCTACCTCGGCGAGGACGACATCGTCCGCTTCGAGGACAAATACGGCCGCAAGGGCACGACGAACTGAGCCGGGGCCGTCGTCGGCCCCTTTTGTCACGCCGGCGTCATCGACGCGCGCCAACCTATACGATTAACGTTGAGATCGGGCTCAAGGGGCGACCATGGTGCGCAAGATTGCGCTGTTGACGGGTGTGACGGGTCAGGACGGCGCCTACCTCGCCGAGTTCCTGCTGGGCAAGGGCTACGAGGTCCACGGGATCAAGCGCCGTAGCTCGTCCTTCAATACCGACCGGGTGGACCACCTCTATCAGGACCCGCACAGCGCGGACCGGCGGTTCACGCTGCACTACGGTGACCTCACGGATGCGACGAATCTGATTCGCATCGTGCAGCAGGTCAAGCCCACGGAAATCTACAATCTCGGCGCGCAGAGCCACGTCGCCGTGTCGTTCGAGACGCCGGAATACACGGCCAATGCCGATGCCGTCGGCACGCTGCGTCTGCTCGAGGCGATCCGGATCCTCGGCATGGAGAAGGACGTGCGCTTCTACCAGGCCGGCACCTCCGAGATGTTCGGCAAGGTACAGGAAATTCCGCAGCGCGAATCGACGCCGTTCTACCCGCGCTCGCCGTACGGCGTCGCCAAGCTCTACGGCTACTGGATCACGGTCAACTACCGTGAGTCCTACGGCATGTTCGCCACCAACGGGATCCTGTTCAATCACGAGTCGCCGCTGCGCGGCGAGACGTTCGTGTCGCGCAAGATCACCCGCGCGCTGACCCGGATCCGCACCGGCCTCGAGGACGCGCTCTACCTCGGCAACCTCGATGCCCGCCGTGACTGGGGTCACGCGCGCGACTACGTGGAAGCGCAGTGGCTCATGCTGCAGCAGCCGCGGCCGGATGACTACGTGATCGCGACCGGCGTGCAGTACTCGGTGCGGGACTTCGTGATGAAGGCGGGCGCCGAACTCGGTATGCAGATCGAGTTCGAGGGCAGTGGCCTCGCCGAGTGCGGAATAGACCGTGTCTCGGGCAAGACCATCGTGCGCGTCGATCCACGTTATTTCCGTCCCGCGGAAGTCGAGACGCTCCTCGGCGACGCCTCCAAGGCCGAGCGCGAGCTCGGCTGGAAGCCGAAGATCACCTTCGACGAGCTGGTGCGGGAGATGGTCGAGTCGGACCTCAAGATCGCCGAGCGGGACGCATCGAATCTCAAGCACGGCTTCAAAGTCGCGAATTCGCGCGAATGACTCCCGGCGCGCGCGTCTTTGTGGCCGGCCACCGCGGCCTCGTCGGGCACGCGGTGGTCGAGGCACTGCGCCGCCGGGGCGTAACGGACCTCGTGCTCGCGACCCGTGCCGAGCTCGACCTCACCGACCGGCTGAAGGTCCGCGAGTTCCTGGCCGATCGCCGGCCGACGCACGTCGTGATGGCGGCAGCCAAGGTCGGCGGCATCTATGCCAACGACACGTACCCTGCCGACTTCATCCGCGACAATCTCGAGATCCAGGACGCGGTGCTGGACGGCGCGTGGCGCGCCGGTGTCGCCAAGTTCTGCTTCCTCGGCTCGAGTTGCATTTATCCCCGACTCGCGCCGCAGCCGATCACCGAGGAGGCGCTCCTCACCGGGCCGCTCGAGCGCACCAACGAGTGGTACGCCATAGCGAAGATCGCCGGTATCAAGATGGTTGAGGCCTACCGCAAGCAGTACGGCTTCGACGGGATTTCGCTGATGCCGACGAACCTGTACGGCCCCGGGGACAATTTCCACCCCGACAACAGCCACGTGGTGCCGGCACTGATGCGGCGATTCCACGAGGCGAAGCTCGCCGCGGCCCCCGAGGTCGTGGTCTGGGGCACCGGGACGCCGCGGCGCGAATTCCTCTACGTCGACGACCTGGCCGAAGCGGTGTGTCACCTCACCGAGCATTACTCCGCGGCCGGGCCGATCAACGTAGGCACCGGCGTGGACGTCACGATCCGTGAGCTTGCCGAGACGATGTGCCGGGTGGTGGGCTACGCGGGCGCCCTCACCTTTGATACCTCGAAGCCGGACGGCACACCGCGTAAAGTACTGGACGTCTCCAAGGCCACGGCGCTTGGATTTACGGCACGCGTCGGCCTCGAGGAAGGATTGACGCGCACCTACCGGTGGTTCCTCGAGCACGAGGGCGACTACCGCCGCTGATGGCTAGACCGGCGGGTGCCGGGAGGTTTCTTTTGTCCATTCCAGTCGTTGCACGGTCGAGGCA
>CAITAM010000095.1 GCA_903890265.1 uncultured Pseudomonadota bacterium
CCGGAGAACCCTGGTATTGACCACGGCACGACGGTTGGTGGATATGTCGCTGCTGGCCTTGCTCTGCCAACCATTTTCCAATGGAACCCACTCGAGGCACAGGGCGGATACGAGTTCGGGACAGGGCATGACTATAGCAACGGTCCCGGTCTGGGTCCCGTCACTTTGGGTAGTCCCGGTAAGTTCGAGCTCGGAGGCTCGTTTGGAATACAGGTAATAGGACGTTAGCGCGTCGAGGCAATCGTGATGATTTTTCGAAACTGGCGCGAAATGCCAAGCTCCCTGAAAATTGCCACTGCCACTTGCTTCGCAGGAGCCGGTGTCCTTTGCGGAAGCCTCGTTTCAAAGGAAGACATCATCGTGTACGGACACCACATTGCGAATTCAATTTGGTGGAGTAGCGGTGCTGGCGTCGTGCTCTTTGTGCCCGCGACGTTGGGCGTAGTGTCTGGCATCTTCATGGCTAGACGATCGTCGGTCGGCCGCTGGCTTTTTATTTTGTACGTCGTGGCGTCGATGGCATCCATAGGCCTCGTAGCGCGACTTCTACGGCTGCCCATAGCAGACAAAGCGCTTTGGCTCGGTATCGATATGGCCGCCGCGATTGCGGTAGCAACCTACTTGTACCGGAGTCCAAGCATACGGCGATATTTCGCGGGTTCCGGGGACGGGTCAAGTAGTGATGGCGTCTAGAGCACATGCAACCGCTTCGCACAAGCTCTAGCAACGGCGATTGGCAGAAATGAGGAACCTGCTGTGAGATGTAGCACGGCGGTGCACGCGTGGTTCGTGGGTCTTGTCGGCTTGTCCGCAGGATTGGTAGCGTTGGCGTTCCCAAAGGCTACTTGGATGAGCTTCGTCGGGCTCTTCCTTCTTATGGTAGTCGTTACCATCGTTCAGAGTCGAGCCAGAAGTGAGGAGCCATCGTGGCTACGCCGGAATATGAGCCCGCGGCTCACAATCGGTGAGCTCTCGCTCGCAGCCTGCTCAGTTCTCTTGATGGTCATCCCGCTGATCGCGCTGGGAATCCGGACATGGATCACCAATTAGTGGGCCTGTGCGCTCGCAAGCGGGAATCTCTTAGGCTCGCTTAGCCTCTGAATGGGAAAGACACGGAACTACGCGCGGATCGCTCCTAAGTGCAGCCAAATTGGCGGAAACGTTCGCATTCGCTAGTTCGCCGGCAGCGGCTTTGAATAGTGCCGGGGCGTTCCTGATTGTACTACTACCGCGCTCGATACTACTCGCCGGCGCTGGGGAGGTTTATCAGTGAGGATCCGAGCCAGTTCCAGGGAGGCGCGAATTTCTATGCCTACGCTGGTGGCAGCCCCACGAATTTTACAGATGCGCGAGGCTTAGCATGGGATCTGCCATCTTTGCCACAAGGGGTCGCAGATTCGGTTACTGGCTTTGGCGATGGCGTGTATCACATGGTTACCCTTGGCATCGGCGATCTCAATGTGGTTCGTGGCTTCGCGGGTATATGCGGCGGTATTGACCAGGGATCCGGCGCTTACAACGGCGGGAAATACGCTGGCTGGGCTTGGGGCGTGGGCATTTTTTGGTCAGCAGGACTGAATGGCGGAGCTAATTCTGCGTTCTGGTCCGGCAGTCAAAACGCTGCGCGAGCTGCGGATCTAGGGACCACCATAGGGCAGACGCCGATTGGCTGGGCCATGACGCTTGGTGGCGAAGCTGCTCCTCAATGGCTCTGGAAAGCTGCGTCTGCAACCTTTGCTCTAAACGCCGACGGTGTCGCGCTCAAGGTCGGACTCCAGGAAGGGCTGATTTGGTCTTCAATCGAGCAGCCCTTGCTTGCGTTGAGGAACATACCGATCGTGCATGTGTTCTAGGAGCTTCCTGTGAGCAAACTACTTCACTTCGATGATGGAAGCCGAATGGAATGGATCGATCGAGAAACGCTTAGGTATGTTGATGGGAACCTGGCGGTCGCGATCTGGACCGACTTTGAGCCAGGTATTTTCTCAAGTGGACGGGTAGTTAGAGAATCAGAGATAAAGCGCTGGTCGACATCGCCTGAAGATAGCGGTTCGGCACTCGATGAGGCTACTCGCGCACGCGTGATTGAGAAGGTTCAGCAGTATTACCGTCATCACGGTCGCAAGTGCCGCATCGTGCCTTGATTCGGCCTCGAGTCTTTGTAAGTGATGACAGGATAGACTGGCGTCCGCCATCTGGACTGGATCGCCGAGCGACCAGCCGAGGAGGTTGTTTTGAGCGGCGAGCGATCAGGCGCGGTGCGGTTATCGGCGCTGAGCGTGGATGAGTTCTAGTGCGTCAGCGGGTTTTCGGATGGCGATGCCGGCATGACCATCGAGCGCGAGCAGATGACGGCGGTCACCGGTGACGAGTAGGTCGGCCCGCGCGGCGACGGCGGCGGCGATGACATGGTCATCGTCGGGGTCGTTCTGGACGATGCGGGGCACGTCGGTGGGCTCGACGAGTTCGACGACCTCGATGTAGTCGGCGAGTACGCTGGCAGCGGTGCGCTGGATGAGCGCCAGACGCTGGGCGGCGAACGGTCGAGCGAGCACGTCGGCGAGCTCTTCGAGGAGCGCGGTACTGGCGTAGAGCGGGTCGCCGACGTCGCGGATCGTGCTCAGCAGCCGATAAGGCGTCCCGCGCCAGAGCAGCGCGGAGATCACCACGTTGGTATCAAGGACGATCCGCACCGGGACCCTGAGCGGTAACCGGAGTGGCGCGCCGCTCGGCGCGACGGGCCTGGATCTCGGCGTCGATCTCGGCTTCGGTCGGCGGCGGGACGCCGGCCGCGTCGAGCGCCGGGGCCAATGCGAGCAGACGGTCGAGGACGGCGCGCTTGCGCGTCTTGGCGACGAGGAACTCGACAAAGTCCTCGACCTCGGCGCGCTGCGGCGCGGGCAGCGAGCGCAGGGTCTCGATCAGGGCCTGGTCGGTCATGCTCATGACAAATCTCCCGGCGTTTAGCCGCTGGCCTGGGTGCTGCGGCGCTTGAGCTGGCCGCGTTCGATGAACGCGTCAACGAGCTGCATGATCTGGCGACGTTCTTCGGGCGGCAAGGTGGCGATCTGTTGCAGCCGACGCTGCATGCGGGTGTCGACGGCCTTGCTCTTGCGCTTGGCGGTCTCGGTACCGAGGAGCGTCTCGACGGAGATGTTGAGGACGCGAGCGAGCGTGGGCAGGAGGGTTGCCGGCGGGAACGCGGTGGGGCCTTCGTAGTAGGCCATCATGCGTTGCGAGATCCCGATCTCCTGGGCGAGCGCGGTCTGGGTGAGCCCGGCCTGCTTACGCAGGCGAGCGAGGCGTACGCCGAAGCCACCGGGGGCTTCACCGGCAATGCGTCTGGGCATGGGCACCGATCCTGGGGTGGATGAGGTGCAGTGTAGGGGAGGTTTTGGGGTGTTCATGGGGGTGGCGTTGACGGTATATACACGGAGTGTATTATACATCGAACGTAAATCAGGGTCATACATCGTGCATCGACCCTCTTGACAGGATTTTAGGGGTGAGCCGATGGCACGGATCCCGGCGGGGGTGATCGAGCGGCTGAAGGCCGAGGTGCCGGTGGCGGGGCTGGCCGAGGCGCGCGGGGTGGAGCTTGTGCGCCACGGTGCCGACCTGATCGGCCGCTGCCCGTTCCATGCCGATCGGACGCCGTCGCTGGTGATCACGCCGGCGAAGAACCTGTGGCACTGCCTCGGGGCGTGCCAGACTGGCGGCACGCCGATCGACTGGGTGATGAAGGCCGAGGGGGTGTCGTTCCGGCATGCGGTGGAGATCCTGCAGCGCGACGCGCTGCCGTTGGCGGCCGGTACGGGGTCGTCCGGTCCCCCGCCGAAGCAGTCCTCGGTGCCGAAGCTGCCGACGCTGGTGCCGACGCGGGTGGAGGACGCGCGGCTGCTGGCGGAGGTGATCGGGTACTACCACCAGACGATCACTTCTTCAGCAGGAACGCGTCCGGCTCGATGCCAGCCTGCTTGAGGATAGCGCGCAGCGTGCTCTCGGGCATGTCGCCGGGATGGTTGGGGATGGTGGTGTAGCGGTTGGTGCCAGATCTCATGGCTGCCGGCGGCCTGGCGATGGAACTCCATTCCGAGCGCCTTCAATCGCCGCGTGATGTCGCGATAGCGAAAGCCGGCGAGCCGACCTATGAGGTGGCGACGATCACCGGGTAGTCGAAGGACTCGGGCGTGGAGGGAAGGGATGCGCCGGCCTGCGCCTCGATCAGCTTCTTGGCGACATCACGCGCGATCTCAATCGCCTCCTGGATCGTGCGCCCCTGGACGATCAGGCCCTGCACGTCGTCACTGGTGGCGAGATAGAGCCCTTCAGGCAGCTTCTCGATGTGCAACTGAATCATGTGTTCCATGGACTTGCCTCCTTAGCCGCGATTGGCCTGCATGAGCACGCCCTCGAGCATCTCCATGACCACGCGCTGCTTGGCCTGCGGCAAGCGGCCCAGGCGTTCGAGCTGCTGCTGAAATTTCGGCATCGGCCCGCGCTTGGCCGGTGGCGCCTTCTCCCCGATCAGGGCTTCCGGGCTCACGCCGAGCGTGGGCGCGAGGGTGGGCAGAGCCGATACCGGAACCCGCCGGCGGCCGACCTCGTAGGAGTTGATGGTCTGCTGCGAGACGCCGAGCGTCTCGGCGAGCTGCACCTGGGTGATGTCCTGGGCGCGCCGCAGCTCGGCGATGCGGGCACCAAGGCGGGCAAAGAAAGCGCGTTCGCCGTCAGAGATCGCCATGGGACGCCGGTCGAGTTCGTTGATCTGACCCGTAGCGTAGGGTCTCCATCGGTAACGACGTTGACCAAACTCCGGAAAGAAGTGCACTGCAACGGAGTTATTTTGTTCCCCACCCCTTGCGCCACCGGAAATACGCCTTGTCGTGATCCCCAGCTGCTTGCAGGCGTTCGCCACCTTCTTGCTCTGGCCGAACCAGACGTCGGCCTCCCGCAGCGTGTGGGTGATCGTTTCGGTCGTTAAACGCTGTTTTGGAATGGTCCTTAACCTTGAGTCCCTCAATTCTAGGAAACATCAGGCTGGGCCAGGAAATTCAGGTTAGGTCAATGGGCTATGCGTTAACAGGTGCTCGTCATCACGGCGGGCACGGCCGGGCGTCGAGTCAGCGCGAATGAGCGGCCGCCCACTGGCGTACCGCGGCCAGGGTCTTCGTCACGTGCTCGCGCGGGTGGTCCATGTTGGTGTACGCGATCAGCACCTCACCGGTCGGGGCGATCACGTACGACGTGCGGTCGGAGTACGTCGGGTCCTCCTTCAGCACCGCGTCGTAGGCCTTCATGATCTTCTGGTCCGCATCGGCGCCAACCGCGAACTTGCTGCGGCACTCGCTGACCGAGAACTTCTGCAGCTTCTCGATGCCGTCGTGCGACAGGCCGATGACGGTCGCACCCGCCGCCGCGAAGTCCTGCGCGGCAGCGGCAAATTCGTGCGCCTCGACCGTGCAGCCGCTGGTAAAGGCTTCCGGGTAGAAGTACACGACGACCGGGCCCTTCTTCAGCGCCTCGGAGAGCGTAAACGTAAACGCCTTGCCGGCGAGCGAGGCCTGCGTGGTGAAGTCGGGGGCCTTGGTCCCGGGCGCGAGCGCGGCGGTGGCCGCGGCCGAACAGAGCAGAGACGCGAGAAGAAGAGCGGTGCGCTTCATGCGGTAACTCCGGTGGGTACTGGACAAGGCGGCACGGCACGCCGCGGGCCGTTCAGTCTAGCAACCGACCTCCCGGTTCACCACCGCCGCTCTGCGTCGCGCCTAAGCTTTGCCAATCAGGGCGTCGCCGCGTGGCCGAGTGCCCAGACGTAGGCCGCGACGGCGCGCACGTCCGCGCGACTGAGCTTCGCCCCGCCGTACGGGGGCATGACGCCGCCGTCCGCGCCCGCGCTCATCACGCCCTTCGTGATCGTCTGCTCGAGACCGGCCAGCGAGCCGTTGCTGTGCTTCCAGTGCCCGGTGGTGAGGTTGATGCCGACTTCGCTGCCCTTGCCGTCCGAGGCGTGGCAGCCGGCGCACGTGCCGCCACTCTGCTCGCCGTGGAAGATCTTCTCGCCGGCGAGGAGTTCATCGCGGCTTACCCCCGTGGGCGCCACGAGCGAGGCGAGTAGCGGGCGGGAGTCGCCATGGCCCGTGACGGCGGGCGGCGCGGCGAGGGCGACGCCGAGGGCGGGATCGCCCTCGTAGGTAATGCGCCAGATCCGGCCGTGCGCGTCGTCCGCGACGTAGAGCGCGCCGTCGTTGCCCTGCGCGAGGCCGGACGGGCGAAAGGCGGCGCGACCCGGCGCCTTTTCGCGACCGGCGAAGCCGTCGGCGAACAGGAGGTAATCGCCCGTCGCGCGTCCGTCCTTCAGCGGCTGGAAGACCACGTTGTAACCGGCCTGGGGCGCGGGCGCCCGGTTCCACGAGCCGTGGAAGGCGATGAACGCACCGCCGCGATACGGCGCCGGGAACTGCGTGCCGGAGTAGATGAGCAGCGCGTTCGGTCCCCAGTGCGCCGGGTAGAACGCGACCGGGCCGCGCTTGTCGGCGCAGATACCCACCGTTTTGCCGCCGTCGCCACCGTACTCCGGCGCCAGCACCAGCTTCTTCTGGAAGCCGTCGAAATAGCAGGCGGGCCAGCCGTAATCGCCGCCCTTCTCGAGCAGCACGATCTCCTCGGCCGGCAACTCGTGTCCCTGCTGCGCCGTGTAGAGATCCTGGAAATTCTCGCCGAGCTGGTCGCGGCCGTGCTGGGTGACGAAGAGCCGCCCGGCGCTGTCGAATGCCATGCCCTCGCCGTTGCGCAGTCCCGTGGCGTAGCGGCCGGCGGCGCTGAACACCTGGCCGGTCCGGTTCGCGTCGTAGCGCCAGATGCCGGCGCGCGTCTCGAGTTCCGTGCAGGGCAGGTGGCCCCTGGTCTTCGGCATGCGGTTGTGTTCGTCGCAGGCGTTCGTGCTCGAGCCCATGTCGATGTAGAGGTGCCCCGCGTCATCGATGATGAAGGGATGCATCGGGTGGTCGCCGCCGAGCGGCATGCCGGACAGCACGACCTCGGCGGCCGCGTGCGGCACCACCTCCCCCTCGGCAAGCGGGTAGCGCAGGATCTTGTCGTTCTGTTCGACGTAGAGCGCGCCGCGGTAGTAGCGAAGCCCCGTGCCGCCGGTCGAACCGTCCGCCGCCCCCGCACCGAAGCGCTGCACGACGTCGGCCGTCCCCGTGCCGTGGCTGTCCTTCAGCGCGACGAAAAAGCCGCCGGCCGGTGGCGACTTGTCGGTGTAGTAATTGCCGCTCCACGTGTTGACGTAGAGCACGCCGTTCGGCGCCATGGCCAGGTGACGGGCGTGGCCGATGCCGTCGGCAAAGACGGTGGCGCAGAAGCCCGGGGGCAGGGACAGGCCGCCGTTGTCGCTGCGACAGGCGGCCGCCGGGGCAAGACCCGGCAGGCAGAACAGGCTGGCGGTGGCCAGCACGTGGGCAAGGGTCGCGGGGCGCATGGCGGGCTTCCTCTGGAGGTCGTCGTGGTTCGGTCGTCGCGGTGCGGACGGCGTTACGGGGCGTGCTTGCGGACCCAGGCGCTGTACCGGGTCATCCAGTTCTCGAGGAACTGACGGGTGTCGGCGTTGGCGATATCGCCCGCCTCGGTGAAGAAGCCGTCGCGGACCTGGAGGAAGGCTTCCGGCTGCGCGAGCGTCGGCGCGTCGAGAAACGCCAGCACGTTGCGCAGGTGCTGCTGCGCCATGGCGCCGCCACCGGCGCCGACGGAGGCCGAGACGATGCCGGCCGGCTTGCCGGCCCAGACGCCCTTGCCGTACGGACGGGAGGCGATGTCGAGCGCGTTCTTCAATACGCCCGGCAGCGACCGGTTGTACTCGGGCGTCACGAAGAGGAGGCCCTGGCTGCCGGCGATGTCGGCACGAAAGGCGGTGACCACGTCACTCGGCGAGGCGTCGTCGTCCTGGTTGTAGAACGGCAGGTTGTCGAGGCGCGGCGTGTGGAACCGGAAATCGGCCGGGGCGAGGCGGGCGAGCGCGTGGGCCAGCCGGCGGTTGATCGAATCGCGACGCAGGCTGCCGACGATGACGGCAATGCGGTAATCACTCATGCGGGGGTGTCCTCAGGCGGATGATGGGAAAGCGGGTGTCAGGGTGGATCGGCCACGGCCGGGCCCGTCGTGGTGTCACGGCGGGGCGGCGTCGTCGGCGCGGTACACCACCTGGCCGCCGACCACGGTCTCGAGCACCCGCACCCGGGCGAGCTCCGGGCCTGGAATGGTCAGCGGGTTGCGATCAAGGATGATGAGATCCGCGAACTTGCCGGCCTCGAGCGAACCGAGCACGTCGTCCGCGTGCAGCTGGTAGGCGGCATCGATCGTCGCGGCGCGCAGCACGCTGCGCGCCGGGAGGCCCGGGTCGTCGCCGAGCCGGCCGCGAAATGCCGGCGCCGCGTCGTCCGGTCCCGTGCGGGTTACCGCGACCTTGAACGCGAACCACTCGTCGAGCGGATCGACCGGCCAGTCGCTGCCGAGGGACAGGCGCGCGCCCGCACGGGCGAGGAGTCCCGCGGGCTCGAGAATTTTCATGCGCGCGGGGCCGAAGTAACGGGTCAGCCCGAGCGTGTAGCCGGCGGGCTGCGCCCACTGGAAGCCGAGTGCCGCGGTGACGTTGAGTGCCTTGAAGCGCGGGAAGTCGGCCGGCGTCACGATCTCGTCGTGCGCGATCGCCGGGCGGATGTCGGCGCCCGGCAGGGCCTTTCGCATGGCGGCGATCGCATCGAGCGCGGCGCGCACCGCGCCGTCGCCGTCGGCATGCAGGTGCGGATCGATGCCCGCGCGGCCGAGCGCCACGAGCGCCTCGGCCAGCACCGGGGGCGGAAAATAGACGGCCGGACCGCGGTTCGTGCCGGGCACCCAGCGCGGCTTCGCCTCGGTGCCGGCGTTGCGGAAATACGGCTCGACCATCGCGCCGGTGAAGGCCGGTGCGTAGATGACGCCGTCGAGGAAGAGCTTGGCGTTACGGACCGTGATGCCCGGTGCCGGTTTGAGCGCACCCTCGTCGTACGTCCTGCGAAAGCCGACGATGCGCGCCACCGCCGCGTCGATCGCGCCGGCCTCGTTTGGGTTGATCGGCGGCGCGAAATTCGCCCGCACGGTGAGGTGCCCGGCCTTCTCCAGTGCCGCAAACGCGGCCATGCCGGCCTCGGACGCCCAGGCGTCGAGGCACGTCGTGACGCCCTGGCGGTTCAGCGCCGCCGCCGCGGCCCCGGCGGCGGCCACGTCTTCTGCCGCGGTCGGCGTCGGCAGGAGCTTCGTGATGAGGTCGAAGGCCGGCGCCTCGTCCAGGAGCCCGGTCGGGCGGCCCGACGCATCGCGGACGATGCGCCCGCCGACCGGGTCCGGCGTCGCGGCGGTGAGATTGGCGAGTGTAAGCGCGCGCGTGTTGGCAAGCCCCGAGTGGCCCTGTGACGACAGCACGATGATCGGCCGGCGGGTGTTCAGCGTATCGAGCGTCGCGGCGCTCGTCGTGACGCCCTCCGGCAGCATGACCTCCTGGTTCCAGTTGACGACCTCGAGCCACTGGTCCGGCTCGCGGGCCCGGGTCGCGTCGAGGCAGGCCTGGATCGCCGCCTGCAGCTGCGGCACGGTCTGCGTGGCGTAGTTCAGGTTGCACTTCGTCAGCTGCTGGCCGGCGGAGAACGGGTGCATGTGCGCATCGACGAGGCCCGGCATCACGAACCGGCCGCGGAGCGCGACGACCGTCGTCTGCGGGCCGATGAAGGACGCAACGGCGGCATCGGCACCGACCGCGAGCACCCGGCCGTCGCGCAGCGCGATCGACTCGGCCTCGGTGTCGTGGCGGTCGGCCGTGTAGACGTGCCCGCCCCGGTAGACGACGTCCGCCGCGGGCTCGCCCGCGAGCACGGGCAGGCCGGCGCCCGGCAGCGCGAGTGCGAGGAGGGTCAGTACTCGTCCGGTGGTCTTCACGCGTATTCGCTCCTCGGGTCGGGCGGCAAAAGACGATAGTACAAGCGACACGGCCGTCGCGCGCAGCGAGGCGCCGTCAGGCCGGGCCCGCGTGCGCAAATTCCCAGTAGAGTTCCCGCGCCCGGCGCGTCACGGGGCCGTAGCCGAGCTCGCGCTCCTCGATGCGGGTGATCGGCAGGACCTTGCCGTAGTTGCCGCAGCTGAAGAGTTCGTCGGCGGCGAGGAACTCCTCGTAGCGCATCGGACGCTCGCTGACCTCGATGCCGCGGTCGCGCAGAAGGCCCATTACCCGCGCCCGGGTGATGCCGGCGAGAAAGGTGCCATTCGCGGCCGGCGTCGACACGACGCCGTCCTTGACCGCGAAAATATTCGCGGTGCCGAGCTCGGCGACGAAGCCTTCCGTGTCACGCAGCAGGCAGTTGTCAAAGCCGCGCGCCGCGGCCTCGACCATGGCGCGGCCGTTGTTCGGGTAGAGGCAGCTGGCCTTCGCGTGCGTCGGCGCGGTGTCGGCGGCCGGCTTTCGAAACGGCGACAGCGTCACCGACGAGGGGCCTGGCTCCGGCATCGGCGCCTCGAAGAGCGTCAGGCACCAGCGGGTCGACTCGGGGTCCGGGGGCACGCTCAGCGCACCGCCGTGCTCGGCCCAGTAGAGCGGGCGGATGTAGACCTCGGACCGGTCCCCGAAATACTCAAGGCCCTCGTGCACGAGCGAGACCCACGTGTCGACCGCCACCGGTGCGCGAAGGCCCATCCCGATCGCCGAGTGCCCGATGCGCTCGCAGTGCAGCGCAAGATCGGGCGTCACCCCCTCGAACGCGCGCGCGCCGTCGAACACCACCGAGCCGAGCCAGACGGCGTGCGTGCGCGGCCCGAACAGCGCCACGTTGCCTTCGTGCCAGCGGCCGTCGAGGTACGTCCAGGTCAGCGATGGCGTGGCGGCATGGGACATGATCGTTCCCTCGGGGTCGTGGCGCGCGGGGCGGGAGCGACAGTATAGGTCGCGCGCGGTGCTTCGGCTCCGCGCGACCGGGTGAGCGACTTTCGTATACTGCGGACTCCTTCGCCGTCCGGACCGTGCCATGGCCACCGCCCCTCCCGTCGCCGACGTCGATCTCCTCGTGGTCGGGGCCGGCATCGTCGGTCTCGCGACCGCGCTCGCGGCGCGGCGCCGCGGCCTCACCGTGGCGGTCGTCGACCGCGACGCCCAGGCCAACGGCGCCTCGGTGCGTAATTTCGGCTTCGTCACGGTGACGGGCCAGGAGCGCGGGGCCATGTGGGCGCGCGCGCGCCGGTCGCGCGAGGTCTGGGCCGAGGTCGCCGCGGCGGCCGGCATCGAGGTGGTGCACACGGGGCTCTGGATGGCGGTCCGGCACCCGGAGTCGCTGCCGGTGCTCGAGGCGTTCATGGCGACCGAGATGAGCGAGGGCTGCCGGCTCCTCTCGCCCGCCGAGGCGCGCGCCCGCTGTCCCGAGCTCCGGGCCCCGGCACTTCGCGCCGTGCTCGAGAGCACCGTCGAGATGCGCGTCGAGTCGCGCGAGGCCATTCCGCGGCTCGCGGCCTGGCTGGCCGACGCGCACGGCGTCCGGTTCCTGCGCCAGACCACGGTGACGGGCATCGACCTGCCGGCCGTGCACACCTCGCGCGGCACGGTGCGGGCGCGGCGGGTCGCGGTCTGCCCGGGCGACGACTTTGCCGGTCTCTATGCCGGGCGTCTCGCGACCTTCGGGCTGACCCGCTGCAAGCTGCAGATGCTGAGGCTCGCCAGTCCCGGCTTTCGCCTGCCGGGCTCGCTGATGTCGGACCTCGGCCTCGGGCGCTACCGCGGCTACGCGGATCTCGCCGAGGCGGCGCCGCTGAAGACCAGGCTTGCCACCGAGCAGGCCGCGCACCTCGCGCACGGCATCCACCTCATCGTCGTGCAGAGCGCGGACGGCAGCCTCGTGGTCGGCGACAGTCACCATTACGCGGCCACACCGGACCCGTTCTCGCTCGAGGAGGTCGACGCGCTGATTCTCGACGAGTTTCGCCACGCGCTCGGGATCGAGCCGCCACCGACGCTCGAGCGCTGGACCGGGACCTACGCCTCGGCGAGCGACCGGCCGGTCCTCATCGACCGGCCGGAGCCGCACGTTTGCGTCGCC
>CAITAM010000096.1 GCA_903890265.1 uncultured Pseudomonadota bacterium
CGTCGCCGGCGGGCTGCTGCTGCTCGAGCACGGCTCGACGCAGGGCAGCGCCGTGCGCGAACTGCTGGCGGCCCGGGGCTTTACTGCCGTCGGCACCGCCCGCGACCTCGCCGGCCACGAGCGCGCGACCTCAGGCCGCTCCGCGAGCTAAACTAGCGCTCTGACAACACGCCACGGGACGCTCGCCATGCTCAGCTTCAAGACTTCTCTCGGTACCTTTACGGTCGAACTGCACCCCGAGGAAGCGCCCATTACCGTCGAGAATTTCTACCGGTATGCCGATGAGGGCTTTTTCGACGGCCTGGTTTTCCACCGCGTCATCCCCGGGTTCGTCATCCAGGGCGGCGGCATGACGCCCGACATGGAGCAGAAAAAGGGGCACGCGCCGATCAAGAACGAGGCCAGCAACGGCCTGAAGAACCGGCGCGGCACGCTGTCCATGGCCAGAACCGATGACATCAACAGCGCCACGTCGCAGTTCTTCGTCAACCTGAAGGACAACCCGTTCCTGGACCAGCGCCCGGGCAGCTTCGGCTACGCCGTGTTCGGCCGCGTCAAGGACGGCATGGACGTCATCGACAAGATAGCGGCGGTCAAAACCGGGCAGCGCGGCCACCACGGTGACGTGCCGGTGGAGCCGGTGGTGATCGAGTCGGTCACGCGGATCGACGCCTGACGCCAGAGCATCTGCGCCTCAAGTCCCGGCGATGAGGTGGCTGCGCCGGGCACTGCTGTGGGTCGGTGGCGGGTTTTTCGTCACGACCCTCGTCGCCGTGCTGCTGCTGCGCTTCATCGCGCCGCTGACGACCTCCTTCATCGTCGGCTCGTACATCACGGCCTGGCGGCACGGCGACACGGCCTATCACGCCCGCTATCACTGGACGCCGTATAGCGACATCTCCCGGCACGCGAAGCTCGCGGTCATTGCCAGCGAGGACCAGAAGTTCGCGTTCCATCCGGGCTTCGACTTCGATTCCATCGACCGTGCGATGAAGGATCGTGAGCGGGGCAAGCGCCTGCGCGGTGCGAGCACGATCAGTCAGCAGGTGGCCAAGAACCTCTTTCTCTGGTCCGGCCAGAGCTTCGTCCGCAAGGGGCTCGAGGCCTACCTGACCCTGTTGATCGAGCTGTGCTGGTCCAAGCAGCGCATTCTTGAAATCTACCTCAACGTGGCGGAGTTCGGCCCCGGTATCTACGGGGTAGGTCCGGCCGCGGAAGAGTATTTCCACAAGAGTGCGTCGCGCCTGACGCAGAGCGAGGCGGCACTGCTGGCCGGCGTGCTGCCCGCACCCAGCCGGCTGCATGTCACGGCCCCGAGTGCGTACCTTCTTGGCCGGCGGGCGTGGATCATCGCGCAGATGAACCGCCTCGGTGGCGAGGCCTACATCCGCAGCGTCGACTCGAACGGCGCTGTCGACCGCTGAGCCGACGCCCGAATCCCCTATCAGGTGCCCGTCGGGGTCTCGGCAGCCGTCACACCGGCGGCGATAGCACCGGCGCGGTACGCCCGGTTGACCGCGGAGAGCACGGCGAGCAGCGACGCGGTAATGATGTTCGGGTGCTTGCCGACCCCGAACAGCGAACGCCCGCCCGGCGTCGAGATCTCAACGTAAGCCACGGCCGTGGCACCGCTGCCACCACCGACCGAGTGCTCCTCGTAGGCGACGACATCGATAGGCAGCGCGAGCGCGCGCACGATCGCGTCAATCGGGCCCGAGCCCGTGCCGTGCAGCGTGACGGCGCGCCCGTCCTGTTCGATCTGCAGCGAAATCCGCTCGCGGTCTTCTGCCTCGGCCGAGGCCGCGAGCTGGTGCGAGCGATAGGCGAGCGGTGCGCGGGCGCCAAGGTACTCGGCATCAAAGAGGCCGTAGATCTCGGCCGCCGTCAGCTCCTTGCCGGTCGCATCCGCCCGCTCCTGGACCACGCGGCTGAATTCAATCTGCAGACGGCGCGGCAGGACGAGGTGGTAGTCGCGCTCGAGCAGGTACGCCACCCCTCCCTTGCCGGACTGGCTGTTGACCCGGATGATCGACTCGTAGGTACGGCCGACATCCGCCGGGTCTATCGGCAGGTACGGCACATCCCAGATGTCACCCGGCGCGAGTGCGGCGAGGCCCTTCTTGATCGCGTCCTGGTGCGAGCCGGAGAACGCCGTGAACACCAGGTCGCCGACGTAAGGATGGCGCGGGTGAATGGGCAGCTGGTTGCACGCCTCGGCGCAGCGCGCGACGGCATTGATGTTGGAAAAGTCGAGCCGGGGGTCAACGCCCTGGGTGTAGAGGTTGAGCGCGAGCGTGACGATATCCACGTTGCCGGTGCGCTCGCCGTTGCCAAACAGGGTGCCCTCGACGCGGTCAGCCCCCGCCATCAGCCCGAGCTCGGCGGCGGCGACACCGGTACCCCGGTCATTGTGCGGGTGCAGGCTGATCACCACGGTGTCACGGTTGCGCACGTGCCGGCAGAACCACTCGATCTGGTCCGCGTACACGTTCGGCGTCGCCATTTCGACGGTGGCTGGCAGGTTCAGGATGACCTTGCGCTCGGTCGTCGGCTGCCAGACGCCGGTCACCGCGTCGCAGATCTCCACGGCGAAATCGAGCTCGGTGCCGGTGAAACTCTCCGGGCTGTACTGAAAGGTCCAGTCCGTCTCGGGGTACTTCTGTGCGTACTGGCGCACCCATTCGGCGCCGCGCACGGCGATATCGACGATCCCGGCCCGGTCGAGGCGAAAGACCACGCGCCGCTGGGTCGTCGAGGTCGAGTTATACAGGTGCATGATCGCGCGCTTCGCTCCCTTCAGGCTCTCGAAGCTGCGGCTGATGAGGTCCTCACGCGCCTGCGTCAGCACCTGGACGGTCACGTCGTCCGGAATGCGATCGGTCTCGATCAGTTCACGGACAAAGTCATAGTCGGTTTGCGAGGCGGCGGGAAATCCGACCTCAATTTCCTTGAAGCCGATCTCGACCAGCGTGTCGAACATCCGGCGCTTGCGCGCTGCATCCATGGGCTCGATGAGGGCCTGGTTGCCGTCTCTGAGATCGACACTGCACCAGGTCGGTGGGGCCGCGATGACCTTCGACGGCCACTGCCGGTCGGCGAGGGCAATGGGCTGAAACGGACGGTATTTCTCGGCGGGATTACGCTTCATGGCTCTACTCTCGAACGGACGCGGTCGCGCGGGATCGAACCGATCCCTGTCGCTGGGGTTCTGGGGGGTTCCGGTCTTGTCAGCGCCGACCGGTAGCGCGTGTTTGTTTGCGCCTAGGGGCGCAGAAGGAGGAGGCCGAGCGCAAGCCGCGACGACGGGGCGTCGCAGGCCGGAATCAGGGCAGCAGGGTTCGCTCCAAAACTCATGTCCAAGACGCTATCACCGGCCGGTTTCACTGGCAAGACGGGCGCGTTCAGATCGGATCGCCGTCGATTCTCGTCAGCGGCCCGAGGCACTGGCGGCCGGCCGCATCGAAACACATCATCATCTGGGCGCGGCCGGCACTGAAAAAGACATGGACCTTGGACCCACTGCCCGCCTTGGTCACCTTGCCCTCGCAATCGGGCCGTCCGTTGCCGGTCACGACTTCGCTTGCCACCGCGTAACCGCCGTTGGCGGCCGCGAGTGGCGCCACCGTGTACCGGCTTTCCGTCGTTTCTTTGCCACTGGCCGCGAGCGCGGTGCCGTCCGGACGGTAGTGGTAGGTCTCCGTGCAGCCGTTCGGCAGACTCCAGCGCCAGACGCCGACGATCGGGTGACCCGGCGGCGGCGGGGTCGCCGGGCCCGCCGCCGCGAGCGGTGCGACGAGGAACGGGAGGGCAAGCCAGATCCCCGGCCGTCCCCGCCCGCGTGTCCCCGATGCCCGGTCCCGCTTTGTCATAATCCGCCCGACTAGTGCTTGGCCGGCGGGGCGCTCGGCGACGTCGCCGCGACGAAGAGCCCCGCCGCATCGACGGCATCGAATTCGTACGCCCGGTTGCAGAACTCGCAGCGCACTTCGACATTGCCGCGCTCGGCGACGATCGACTGGACTTCCTCCGCGCCGAGCGAGCGCAGGATACCGACGACCCGCTCGCGCGAGCAGGCGCACTGGAAATACACGGGGGTCGGCTCGAAGAGTCGGACGTCTTCCTCGTGGAACAGTCGGTGCAGCAGCTCGTCGGCACCGAGGCTGACCAGTTCGTGATTCGTGAGCGTGTTGGCGAGCATCAGCACGCGCTGCCAGTCCTCGTCCGCCGCGGCGATTTCGACGAGGTCCTCTTCCGCGGACGCTGTCGAACCGACCGGCAGGCGCTGCAGCAGGAGCCCCGACGCCCGCTCCGGCGTCACCGACAACCACAGCCGGCTCGGCAGCTGTTCGGAGTTCAGAAAGTAGCCTTCGAGGCACTCGGCGATCCTCGCCCCCGACAGCGGCACCACCCCCTGGTAGCGCGAAGTCCGCTCGGCATTCTCCACGGTGACCGTGACGTGCCCCTCGCCGACCAGTGCCCGCAGATCGCGACTCTCCGGTTCGGCCGTGTAACGCGCGACGCCGCGCATCGCGTGCCCGTGGGTACTCTGGGCGACGAGCAGATGCATCGGTCCGTTGCCCTGCATCTGCAGCGTCAGCAGACCCTCGAATTTCAGCGTTGCCACTAGCAGCGCGGTCGATGCCAGCGCCTCGCCCAGCGTCTCCCGCACGATCGGTGGGTAGTCATGGTGCTCGACGAGCGCGCGGTAGCTCGCGTCGAGATGCACGAGGTGACCACGAACGGGGAATCGCTCGAACAGGAAGCGGTGCATACGATCCCCATCGGCGCGCCGCACCCGGCCCTCGGAACGGCCGGGCGGGCGGCCCCGCGAACTGTCGTCAGCGGCGCTCACGACACATTCCGCTCAGGGCCCGGCCAGCATTTTGCGCAGGATTTCGTTGAGCGCGGCCGGATTGGCCTTGCCCTGCGTGGCCTTCATTGCCTGACCGACGAAATACCCGAACAGCTTGTCCTTGCCCGCCCGGTATTCCGCGAGCTGTCCCGGGCTCGCCGCCATGACCTCCGCGATCGCCTTCTCGATCGCCCCCACGTCCGTAATCTGGCGCAGCCCGCGGGCATCGATCACCGCATCGGCGTTGCCGCCTCCGGCCCACATGCCCTCGAACACGTCCTTGGCCAGCTTGCCGGAGATCGTCGCGTCGATGATGCGGGTCAGCAGTCCGGCGAGCTCCGGCGCCTTGAGGGGCGACGAGGCGATGTCCATGTTCTCCTTGTTGAGCGCGGCCGACAGGTCGCCCATCACCCAGTTCGCAGCCAGCTTGGCATTCGCCCTGGCCGCCGCCTCGTCGGGGGCCTTAGGCAGCGCCGAGACAGTCGCTTCGTAGTAGCCAGCAAGCTCACGGCTCGCCGTGAGCACGCCGGCGTCGTAGGCCGACAACCCGTACCGCGACTGAAAACGCGCCGCCTTCTCGTCCGGCAATTCCGGAAGCGTTGCCCTGACTTCGGCGACGAAGGCCGGTTCGATGACCACCGGCAGCAGGTCCGGATCCGGGAAGTAACGGTAGTCGTTCGCTTCCTCCTTTGAGCGCATTGACCGGGTCTCGTCCTTGACCGAGTCGTACAGTCGCGTTTCCTGCACCACCTTGCCGCCGCTCTCGATCAGGTCGATCTGGCGGGCCACTTCGTAGTTGATGGCCTTCTCGACGAAGCGGAACGAATTGACGTTCTTGATCTCGCAGCGCGTTCCGAACTTCTCGGCCCCGAACGGGCGCACCGACACGTTCGCGTCGCAGCGAAACGAGCCTTCCTGCATGTTGCCGTCGCAGATCTCGAGGTAGCGCACCAGCGAGTGCACCTTCTTCAGGTACGCAATCGCTTCCTTGGCCGACCGCAGGTCAGGCTCGGAGACAATCTCAAGCAGTGGCGTGCCGGCCCGATTCAGGTCGATACCGGAGGCGCCGACGAGCCCCTCGTGCAGCGACTTGCCCGCATCTTCTTCCAGGTGCGCGCGCGTGATGCCGATGGTCTTTGTCGTGCCGTCATCGAGCATGATGTCGAGCGAGCCGCGCTCGACGATCGGCCGCTCGTACTGGCTGATCTGGTAGCCCTTTGGCAAGTCGGGGTAGAAGTAGTTCTTGCGCGCGAAGACCGATCGTGACGCCACGGTAGCGCCGGTGGCGAGCCCGAACTTGACCGCCATTCGCACCGCATCCGCGTTCAACACCGGCAACACGCCGGGGTAGCCGAGGTCGACGAGATCAGCCTGCGTATTGGGATCCGCACCGAATACGGTGGCGCTGCCGGAGAATATCTTGGAGTGCGTCGCGAGCTGGGCGTGAATCTCAAGCCCGATGACCACTTCCCACTTGGTTTCTGATGTCATCGCAGTTCCCTCAGGCGTATGCCGCAGGCACGCGCTGATGCCAGTCTGTTTCGCGTTGGTAGGCGTGCGCCGCAGCGAGCATTCGACCCTCCGAGAAGTGGGGCCCGATGAGCTGCAGACCGACGGGCAGGCCGCCATCGAAACCGCACGGCACCGACATCGCCGGCAACCCCGCGAGGTTGGCGCCGATGGTGTAAATGTCATTGAGGTACATCGTCACCGGATCATCGACCTTGGCGCCGATGCCGAAGGCGGGCCCGGGCGCCGTGGGGCAGAGAATCAGGTCCACTTCGGCGAACGCGCGCTTGAAGTCCTCGGCGATCAGTGTTCTAACCTTCTGGGCCTGCAGGTAGTACGCGTCGTAGTAGCCGGCCGACAGCACGTAGGTACCCGTCATGATCCGTCGCTGAACCTCAGGACCGAAACCCTCGGCGCGCGAGCGCTGGTAGAGGTCGAGCAGGTCACGGGGCTTCTCGCAGCGGTAACCGAAACGGACCCCGTCGAAACGGGACAGGTTCGACGAGCATTCCGCAGGGGCGACCACGTAGTAGGTAGGCACCGACAGAGGCAGCCGCGGGCAGCTGACGTCGACAACGGTCGCGCCCAGCCGACGGTAGACCTCGATGGCTTCCCGAACGCGGGCGCCGGTCTCGGCTTCCAGTCCCTGCCCCATGAACTCGGTCAGCACGCCGATCCGCAGTCCGGCAAGCGGTGCGCCGAGCTCGGCGACGTAGTCAGGTACCGGCCGGTCGACAGACGTCGAGTCCCGGGGATCAAATCCTGCCATCGCGCCAAGGAGGTAGGCGCAGTCCTCGGCCGACGGGGCCATGATCCCGGCCTGATCGAGGCTGGACGCAAAGGCGATCATCCCGTACCGGGACACCCGTCCGTAGGTCGGCTTGATGCCCGAAATCCCGACCAGCGCCGCGGGCTGGCGTATCGAGCCGCCGGTGTCCGTGCCGGTCGCGGCCGGCACCAGGCGGCCGGCCACGGCGGCGGCCGAGCCGCCCGAGGAGCCACCCGGCACCTTCGCGTGATCCCACGGATTTCGGACCGGCCCGTACCAAGAGGTCTCGTTCGACGAGCCCATGGCGAATTCGTCCATGTTCGTCTTGCCCAGCGAGACGATCCCGGCAGCGGCCATCCGGGCGACGACCGTCGCGTCGTAGGGCGCGATGAAGTTGTCCAGCATCCGCGAGCCGCAGCTGGTGCGCACCCCGGCCGTGCAGAAGATGTCCTTGTGCGCGATCGGAACCCCGGTCAGCCTGCCTGCCTGTCCGGCGGCGCGCTGGGCATCGGCGGCGGCGGCGGCGGCAAGGGCCTGCTCCTCCGTCACGGTGATAAAGGCGTTCAGGCCCTCGTTAAAGCGCTGGATTCGCGCCAAAAAGTACCGGGTAAGCTCGACCGACGAGTACGTGCCGGCGGCGAGGCCCTTCGAAAGGTCCGCGATGGAGGCGGTGTGAAAGCTCATTCGATCACCTTCGGCACGACGTACAGCCCGGATTCGACGGCCGGCGCATTACGCTGGTAGAGCTCTCGGCGGTCACCCTCGCTGACGACGTCCGGCCGCAGCCGCTGCGCCTCGCCCGCCAGCGGGTGGGCCATGGGCTCGACCGCCGCGGTGTCCACGGAGGACAGCTGCTCGACGAACGCGAGAATCTTGGACAGGCTGCCGGCGTAAGCCGTGAGGTCCGCATCGGAGACCTGGAGGCGGGCAAGGCGGGCGATGCCTTCGACGTCGTGACGGGTGAGACTCATGGGCGCCTATTCGGGTAACGGGGGGATTGGTACGGGCTGGCTCGTGTCCGCGAAAGCCGACAAAAAGCCTTTCTAATCATACACGTTGCCTTGCTCATTCCGTCAACGGTTGTTAAATTACACGGACCTGCCTTGCGCCTCCCCGACAAAGCGACGCGCGAGCCCGATTCTCACTCTCTCTGCTGGTCCCCGCCCACTGGAATCCTATGTTTAAGAGCCTGCGCGGCTATTTTTCGAACGACGTCTCCATCGACCTCGGCACGGCAAACACTCTCATCTACGTACGCGACAAGGGCATCGTCCTCAACGAGCCTTCGGTAGTCGCGATCCGCGACGAACCCTCCCGCGGCGGCAAGACCATCGTTGCGGTGGGCGCCGAGGCCAAGAGCATGCTGGGCCGCACTCCCGGGCACATCACGGCAGTACGGCCGATGAAGGACGGCGTAATCGCGGACTTCACGTATACCGAGGCCATGCTGCAGTACTTCATCAAGAAAGTGCATGGCAACCGCTTCCTGCCCGCCAGCCCGCGCGTGCTCGTCTGCGTGCCTTACGGCTCGACCCAGGTCGAGCGTCGCGCAATCAAGGAGTCCGCCGAAGGGGCCGGTGCGCGCAGCGTCTACCTCATCGACGAGCCCATGGCGGCGGCGGTGGGCGCCGGCCTGCCCGTCCATGAGCCGCGCGGCTCGATGGTGCTCGATATCGGCGGCGGTACGTCCGAGGTCGCGGTTATCTCGCTGAACGGCATCGTCTACGCGGCATCAGCGCGTATCGGCGGCGACCGCTTCGACGAAGCCATCGTCAACTACGTGCGTCGTAATTACGGCATCCTGATCGGTGAAGCCACGGCGGAACGGATCAAGATGGAGATCGGCTCCGCCTACCCGGGTCAGCAGGTCCGGGAAATGTCGGTCAAGGGCCGCAACCTGTCGGAAGGCGTGCCACGCAGCTTTACCCTCAATTCCAACGAGATTCTTGAGGCGCTCCAGGAGCCTTTGCAGGGGATCGTCGGTGCGGTCAAGCAGGCGCTCGAACAGACGCCGCCTGAACTTGGCGCGGATGTCGCGGAACGCGGCATTGTCCTGACCGGCGGCGGTGCGCTGCTGAAGGACATCGACAAACTCCTGATGGAAGAGACCGGTCTGCCGGTTCTCATTGCCGAGGACCCGCTTACCTGTGTCGCGCGCGGCGGTGGCCGGATTCTCGAGCTGTCCCAGGAGCACCCCGGGTCGTTTGGATTGCAGTGACGGCGGACGGCGCGTGCGCGGGCGACGCCCGCCGCACGGGCTGTGAAAAGCACAGTGGAGCAAGCGCTTGGCAGTGCTGAGAGATTCGGGAGTCCGCCCCCCTGTGCCGAGGTTTTCCGCCCTTGGCCTCAAAGCCATGGTGCTTGGCGCCCTCGCAGTCGCCATCATCGTTGTGGATCATCGCCAGCAGCACCTGCCTGTCATCCGCGCGAGCCTGACCGCTGCGGTCTATCCACTGCAACTCGTCGTGCACGCACCCATTGCAGCCTTCGAGCACTGGCGCGAGACCATGGCATCGCGCGACGCACTGCTGGCCGAGAACGCGGCGCTCACGTTGGCGGCGCGCGATGACCACATCCGCCTACTCCGCCTGGAATCGGCGGAGCGCGAGAACGGCCGCCTGACTGCACTGCTGGGCGCCGCGCCGCGGGCGGCTCCCCGGGTCGCGATGGCGAGGGTCCTGCGACTTGAACTCGACGCATTCCGCCAGCGCGTCCTCATCGACAAAGGCACGCGCGACGGGGTCACCAAAGGTCAGGCCGTGGTCGATGCGCAGGGGGTGTTCGGCCAGGTGTCGAACGTGGGCCCGGTGTCGGCCGAGGTGATCCTGCTGTCGGACAGTTCGCACGCGATACCCGTGCAGGTCAGTCGCACCGAGCAGCGCACCGTCGCCACCGGTACCGGCGATCCGCGCCGCCTCGCACTCAACTACCTGCCGCGCGCAGCGGATATCAAGGAAGGCGACGTCCTGCTGTCCTCGGGGCTTGGCGGCGTATTTCCGGCCGGCTATCCGGTAGGGCGCGTCGCCGAGGTCAAACGGGACCCCAGCCAGCCGCTGTTGTCGGTCGTGGTCGCACCGTATGCAGGCCTCGACAGCGCACAGGAGGTACTGCTCGTCTGGTTCGATCAGCCGACGCCGCCACCGCCACCCGTCGAGCCGCCGAAGCCACCCAGCGGCAAGCGGCACGGCGCGGCCGATGGCGGCAAAGGCGCTGCTGCCGCGGCCGCGAAAGCCACGTCGCCCCCCGCACCGGCGGACACACCGGCA
>CAITAM010000097.1 GCA_903890265.1 uncultured Pseudomonadota bacterium
GGCGCCGGCGGCGCTGCGCCTGCCGGGCTTCCTCTACGCCCTCACCGCGGTGGCTGCCATGGCGCTCGTGGCGCGGCGCGCCGCCGGCCAGCGCGCGGCGTTCGTCACCGGCATCTGCACGGCAACCCTCCTCGTCACGTACCAGGTCGAGATCTGGCTTGCCACCGACGCGCCGCTGCTGGCCGGCGTCGCCGTCGCGCTGTGCGGGCTTTACGTGGGCTTCACGGCCAGGAGTGCCGATGCCCGCCTCGGTGGCTACGCCACGTTTCACGCCGGGCTCCTGATCGCCTTCTTCGCCAAGAACATCGCCGGCTGGATGGTGCCGGTGCTCGCGTTCCTGTGCCTAATCGTCAGCGAACGCCGCTGGCGTGAACTCGTGCGGCGCGAGCTCTGGCTGCCCGTGCCGGTGCTGCTGGCGGCGATCGCCGCGTGGACGCTGTCGGTGGCCTCCCTGCCGCAGGGGGCAGAGGCCCTGCGCGTCTTCTTCTGGAACAACCTGGTCGGGCGCGCGGTCGACGTCGGTGACCACGGGCCGTACGGTTACACGGCCGGGCACCAGAATTCGCCCGGCAAGTACCTGATCGAGCTGCCGGTCTACCTGCTGCCCTGGACCGGGATCGTGCTGGCCGCGCTCGTGACGTCGCTGCGGGCTGCCCGGGGCGCGACGGGGAGCGGTACCGCCTGGCGCCTCGGCCTCGGCGCCGTCGTGCCGGCGACCCTGCTGCTGTCGGTCGCCGCGACCGCCCGCGGCGTCTACTACGGGCCGCCGGCGCTCGGCTTCGCGCTCCTCGCCGGCCTCTGGGCCGGGGCGCTGCCCGAGGTCCCCGACCGCACGGCGCGGCGCTGGCTTGCCGTGACCGCGGCGACGATCGCACTGCTCGCGCTCGTCATTGGCGGGCTTGCGGCGGTGGCCGCGGTCGCGCCGCGCTCGCGTGCCGCGGACACGCTGGTCCTTGGCCTCGTGGCGCTCGGCGGCGCGGTCATGGCCGCGGTCATGGCCGGCCGGGCGCCGGGCGCGCCGAGCACGGATCAGGCGCTGTACCGCCTGGCGGCGGCCACCTGCCTGCTGTTCACGCTCTGCGCGGGGCCGCTCTACCTCAGCCTCAATCCCTGGCTCGACCTCGGCCGCGTCGCGACGCGCCTTTCGACCGTGGCCGGCGGGCCCGTACAGCTCGTGGCGCCGGACGAGACGACCGAGGCGATGGCCGAGCTCTACCTGCCGCACCGAGCCGACGCCGCCTCGGCGCCGGAGATCGTCTGGCCGCTGGTGCAGGTGGCCGACCGGCGCAGCTGGAAGGTCCGGGACTGGCAGGTGTTTCTGGGTTACCGCCCGAGTCCGGGCGCCACGGCACCCCCGGTGCTCCCGCCACGGGCGGGCTACCGGCCGGCCTGCGTGCTGGAGCGCCCCGGCGGGCGCACGTACGCGCTCTACGGTCCGGTCGCTGCGGTAGGATCGGCCTCGGCGTCGCGCTGCCGCGCGGCGATGGGAGAGGTGCCTGCCGATGACGGAGCCGGGTGAATCGAGGGTGTCGGTCGTGACGCACCGGGGCGGCTGCCACTGCGGTGCGGTCCGGTTCGAGGTCGACGCGCCCGCCGATGCGGAACTCGTCGACTGCAACTGCTCGGTCTGCCGCCTCTGCGGCTACCTGCACCTCATCGTGCCGCAGAGCGACTTTCGGCTGTTGCGCGGCGCGGCGGCGCTCGCCGAGTACCGCTTCAACAGCCGCGTCGCTAGCCACCGATTCTGCCGCCACTGCGGCATCAAGCCGTTCTACGTGCCCCGGTCCCATCCGGACGGCGTGAGCGTCAACGCGCGCTGCCTCGATGCCGGCACGCACCACGCCGGCCGGATACGGCCCTTCGACGGGCAGCACTGGGAGGCCTCGATCGCCACCCTCGGCTGACCCCGGCGCCGGGTGCCGCTAGACGCCGACGCCGGCGAGGTACATCCAGGTCTCGACGACGGTGTCCGGGTTGAGCGAGACGCTGTCGATCCCCTGCTCGAGCAGCCAGCGGGCGAGTTCCGGGTGATCGGACGGCCCCTGGCCGCAGATGCCGACGTACTTGCCCTGTTTCTTGCAGGCATTGATGGCCATGGCCAGCAGCGCCTTGACGGCCTCGTCACGCTCGTCGAAGAGGTGCGCGACGATGCCGGAGTCGCGATCAAGCCCGAGCGTCAGCTGCGTCATGTCGTTCGAGCCGATCGACATGCCGTCGAAATACTCGAGGTACTGCTCGGCGAGCAGCGCGTTGGTCGGCAGTTCGCACATCATGATGACCTTCAGTCCGTTCTCGCCGCGGGCGAGGCCCTGGGCGGCGAGCAGGGCCGTGACCGCGCGCGCCTCCGCGACCGTGCGCACGAACGGCACCATCACCTGGACGTTGGTCAGGCCCATCTCGTCCCGAACGCGCTTCAGTGCCCGGCACTCCATCTCGAAGCAGGCCTTGAACGAGGGGTCGACGTAACGCGACGCGCCGCGAAAGCCGAGCATCGGGTTTTCCTCGTGCGGCTCGTAGTCGCGGCCGCCGATGAGATTGGCGTACTCGTTCGACTTGAAATCCGACAGGCGGACGATGACCGGCTCCGGCGCGAACGCGCAGGCAATCTGGCTGATGCCCTCGGCGAGCTTGTCGATGAAGAACGACACCGGATCCGCGTAGCCCGCGATCTGCTTCTGGATGGTGGCCCTGAGGGCCGGGTCGAGGCGGTCGAACTCGAGCAGCGCGCGCGGGTGCACGCCGATCATGCGGTTGATGATGAACTCGAGGCGGGCGAGGCCCACGCCGCGATGCGGGATTCCGGCGAAATCGAATGCGCGGTCCGGGTTGCCGACGTTCATCATGATCTTGAGCGGGATGTCCGGCAGCGAGTCGAGTTCGATCTGCTTCTGCTCGAAGTCCAGCGCGCCCTCGTAGATGTAACCGGTGTCGCCCTCGGCGCAGGAGACCGTGACCGGCTGACCCTCGCGGATGGTCTGGGTCGCATCGCCGCAGCCGACGAC
>CAITAM010000098.1 GCA_903890265.1 uncultured Pseudomonadota bacterium
ACGGTCAGCGATGGGTGAAGAGGGGCCGGCATCGGCCGCGGCGCGCACGACGGGGCTGTCGGTCGCGCCGCCGGCCGTCACCGTGCGCCCGATGTCCCCGAGGCGCTCGATGACGCGCGGCGGAATGCGCACCGGGCGGAACGTCGTGGCGTTCAGGGCCGCAACCCGGACCTCGGCGCTCGCGAGGACCTCCGTGCCGCGGCGGGCTTCCTGGCGAAAATGCAGGGTCGCGCCCCGCCGTTCGGTGGGCCGGGCACTGATGAGGAGTTCGTCGTCGTAGCGGGCGGGACGATGCCAGCGCATCGTGATATCGACCACGACGAACTGCACAAGTTCCCGCGTCGCGAGCTCGCGCTGGCAGACGCCGAGCGCGCGCAGCCACTCGCTGCGCGCGCGCTCGAAGAAATTGAGGTACACCGAGTGGTAGACGACCCCACCGGCATCGGTGTCCTCCCAGTAGACGCGCACCGGCAGCACGAATTCCGCCGCGGCCGGCACGGGCGCCGGGACTGCCGGTGACGTGCCCGCCACCGCGTCAGCCCTCGCTGCCGAAAAGATCGGCCGGCCGGGTCAGCCCCTCGGGGACGCTGAGGCCAAAGTGCCGGTACGCGATCGCCGTGGCCATGCGGCCGCGCGCGGTGCGGTAGAGGTAGCCCTGCTGGATGAGATACGGCTCCAGCACGTCCTCGATGGTGCCGCGCTCCTCGCCGATCGCGGCCGCGAGACTCTCGACGCCGACCGGACCGCCGCCAAACTTGTCGATGATGGTGCGCAAGAGGCGCCGGTCCTGGACATCAAGGCCGTGCTGATCGACGTCGAGGAGATCGAGTGCCGCGACCGCGACCGCGTCGGTGATGGTGCCGTCGGCGCGCACCTCCGCGTAGTCGCGCACCCGGCGCAGCAGGCGATTCGCGATGCGCGGCGTGCCGCGGGCGCGTTCCGCGATGCGCAGCGCGCCGCCCGCCTCGATGCCGACCTGGAGAATGCCGGCCGAGCGGCTGACGATCCGCGTCAGGTCCGCGACGTTGTAGAACTCGAGGCGCTGCACGATGCCAAAGCGATCGCGCAGCGGCGAGGTCAGCAGCCCCGCGCGGGTCGTCGCACCGATCAGCGTGAACGGTGGCAGGTCGATCTTGATCGAGCGCGCGCCCGGTCCCTCGCCGATCAGGATGTCGAGCTGGAAGTCTTCCATCGCCGGGTACAGCACCTCCTCCACGACGGCCGGCAGGCGGTGGATCTCGTCGACGAACAGCACGTCGTTCGGGCCGAGGTTGGTGAGTATCGCGGCAAGATCGCCCGGTCGCTCGAGGACCGGACCCGAGGTCTGCTTCAGGCTGACGCCGAGCTCGTTGGCGACAATCGCGGCGAGCGTCGTCTTGCCGAGTCCGGGCGGGCCGAAGATCAGTACGTGGTCCAGCGGTTCGGCGCGCCGGCGGGCGGCCTCGATGAAGACGCCCATCTGGTCCTTGACCGGGTCCTGGCCCACGTAGTCGGCGAGCGTGCGCGGCCGTACCGCACGATCGAGGCTGTCATCCTCGCGCTCGGGTCGCGTGCTCACCAGGCGGTCGTTCTCGATCACGGCTTCGGGCGTCCTTCGCGGTCCACGGTCTCAGCCGGCCGCCACTTTCAGCGCGGCCCGGATGAGTTCCTCGGTGGTGGCGTTGTCGACCGCCACCGATTTCAGGAGCTTGACCACCTCGGCCGGCTTGTAGCCGAGCGAGACGAGCGCGCTGTAGGCCTCGCCCTCGGCCTGCGCGCCGATCGGCGCCCCGGCCGTCACCGGCACGCCCGTTGCCCCGCCCGACAGTTCCTTCACGCGGTCCCTGAGGTCGATGAGCATCCGCTCCGCGGTCTTGCGGCCGATCCCCGGGATGCGGACCAGCGTGTCGGCATCGCCCGCATCGACGCAGGTGAGGAACGTGTCGATGCTGATGCCGGACAGCACGCCGAGCGCGATCTTCGGTCCCACGCCCGACACCTTGAGCAGCAGCCGGAACAGCCGCCGCTCCATCTCGGTGGCGAAGGCGAAGAGCACGTGCGCGTCCTCGCGCACCACGAGGTGCGTGTAGAGCGACACGTCGGCGCCCACCCCGGGCAGCGTGTAGAACGTCGACATCGGTGCCTCGCACTCGTAGCCGACGCCGTTGACGTCGACCGTCAGCGCAGGCGGGACGCGGGCACTCAAGCGGCCGCGGAGATGGGCAATCACCGGCGGCTCCCCGCCAGCAGGGCCCGCAGACCGCGGGCCTGGGCGTGGCAGAGGGCAATGGCCAGCGCGTCACCGGCATCGGCCTGCAGCCGGCCCTCGAGCGCGAGCAGTTCCTTCACCATGCGCGACACCTGCCCCTTGTCGGCAGCCCCGCTGCCGGTGACGGCGAGCTTGACCTCGCGCGGTGAGTATTCGCCGACCGGACGCGCGACCGCGAAGGTTGCCGCGAGCGCCGCACCGCGCGCCTGGCCGAGCTTGAGCGCGCTGTCCGGGTTCGCGTGCACGAAGGCGCGCTCGATCGCGATCTCATCCGGCGCGTGCAGTTCCACGAGTCCGACGATGGCACGGTAGATCTCCTGCAGGCGGACGGCAAACGCGCCGGCGGTGGTGCGGATCGCGCCGCTCGCCACGTAGCGTTGCTCGCGCCCGACGCAGTCGATGACGCCAAAGCCCGTGATGCGCGAACCGGGATCAAGCCCGAGGACCCTGACCGGCGCGTGGGACGCCTGCACTGGCAAGGAAGCCGCGGCCGGGCGCCGCGCCGCCGCCG
>CAITAM010000099.1 GCA_903890265.1 uncultured Pseudomonadota bacterium
GGCTCAGTCCTTTTCGTCGGCTCCGCTGGCAGTCCGACCACCTACCTGGCTCTCGGCAACGCGGGAAACCAGAAATGGAACCTGAAGGTCAAGACGGCCGATGTCACCAACCAGGGAACGAACTGGGTGCGGTCGATTCCGACCCTATACGACGGCGGCACCTTCACTTGCGATCTTCACTTCGTTCCGTCGAGCACCAACACCGCGACGATTGAGGGGCACTCGTTCGCCTCGGGAGTTGGTTCACTTTTCACCACGGGATCTATCCTGCCATGGAAGCTTGTCTTTCCCGACGCCACCCCGTGGTACTTCACTGGCTTCATTACCGACTTCCCCATCGACATGAACCTCGAAAAAGACCTGATGGTGAATTTAACGATCACGGTCATCGGCGAGCCAACCTTCGCGTAAACTGGTAAGCATGGACAAACTGAACGCAGCGCCAGCCGTGGAGTACCCGAGTTTTTCGGCTGGCGGCAAGACTTTCTTCCTTTGCTGGGGGCCAATTGCCCGTTACCAGCTTCAAAAGTACGGATTCTGGGATTTTGCAAAGCCCATTCCGGTGATGGCATGGGCGGCGGCGGCGGCGGGGACGGTGGGCAGCGACGGCAACTGGCAATCAGCGGATTTCGCAAGTCCCATTGAACTCATCAAGCTGGGTGGCGACGAAGGCGAAACTGCAGCGTCGGAGGCCGTGCTCGCCATGCTAAAAAATCTGATGCCGGCCGCGGATCTGACGCTGGCCGCGACACCGGCAACCAACGACACGGCAGCGGTAGTGTAGCGGAGGAACCGTTGCTCGACCTGTTCGCATTCGCGACGGATCGGGTAGCGGGCCTCGGCATGACAGCACGGGAATTCTGGGGCGCGACGTGGGCAGAGCTTGCGGCGCGCCGTCGCGCGTTTGATCTAAACTTCCATCAGCGGTTTTACGCTGGACTTCAGGCCACCATCCACAACGCGGCTTGGGGCAGCAAGGAGCGCTCGTTCAGTTCCGAGATGTTCATGCCTGGCTACCGCGACCCGAAAGAGGCTGAAGAGGTTCCGCAGTGGAAGCGCGAGCGCGATCGCGTTTTACAGACAATTCGAGGGACACGCGCGCGCCCGGAGCCAACGCCGGAAAACCACGCGCTGGTGGTTCAGCTTGACGACCGCGCGCGGCGTGCGCGGGACGCCAAAGAGCGCGGCGAGTCGAGAGAAGTGATAGACAGGATTATGCAGGGGGTGGCGTGAAAAATGGCTGAAAATATCGGGTCGGTGTCGGTTCTTATCGGTGGCGACTACTCGCCGCTGGTGACGGCATTCGGGCAGGCGCAGACGGCGGCGGCATCTGCCGGGCAGGGCGTGGCCGCAGCCTTCCATTCGGGATCCGCCTCTCTGGCTGGACAGGCCGAAGCGCGCGTCCAGGCCTTGCGCGTTTCAATCCTCGGAGAGTCGGCGGCAGCAGCAGAAGCGGTGGCGACCAACGAAGCTCTGGCAGAAGCGCAGGCGCAAGTGGGAGCGACTGCGGAAACCGCTGCCGCAGGCATAGAGTCGCAGGCGGCGGCGGCAGCGCA
>CAITAM010000100.1 GCA_903890265.1 uncultured Pseudomonadota bacterium
CGGGCCTTCACGGCCTGCGAATCGGCGGTGTCCGGCAGCGTGAAGCGGCGGAAGAACTCGCCACTGACGCGCTCGACGCGGCGGAACCCCGCCTTCTCGTCGCGGTTGGCGAGCGCGCGCCGGCCACGGACGGTCAGCACGCCTTTCTCGAGGGTGATGTCGATGTCCTTCGGCTCGATGCCCGGCAGGTCGGCGTGCAGCACGAACTGGCTGTCCTCCTCGCGGATGTCCACGGGCGGCACCCAGTCGGCGACGGTCTGCTGGGCGTCCTCGCCCGGGTTGAGGTTCGGGGTGAGCAGGCGGTCAATGTCCCGCTGCAGGCGGTTCATCAGGAGCCAGGGTTCATAGCGCATAACAGTCATGGGTCGGTACTCCTCGGTTGGTTGAAGGCCGCGATCCGGCGTGCTGCCGGCGTCGCGCTGGCCGTGGAGCAGAAATGGCGGCCGCCGCGTGGCCTTTCAAGACCGGCACGTTTCGCGGGGGGTATCCCGTGCACAAGCCGGCGGACAACCTGTGCACAAACTGGGGGTGCGGGGAGGATGGGTTGAAACACTAGATGTTGTGATTTTAGTGTTACGTGCTATTGACAGCGGGGGTTCGATCGATTTTTCCTAATGAAATTAGGTAATTCCCGTAACTCGTTGATAATCATAAATTAATATATACATGAACAGGTGACATAAAACGCTTGACGGTGCCCTCAGCCGGTTCTACCTTAGCCCCTCGCAGCACAAGATGTAGTGCGGTCGCCGCCAGGCGGAACGGCCGGACACTGCAACGGTGGAGCGGGGGAGTCGCCACGGATGACTCGGGTCGGGACTGCGCAGCCTCGGACAGGTCCGGGGCGGACGCGCCCGGCACCCGGGGAGCCGCCAGCGGCGACAGTCGTCGCACGGACACGGATAAAAAAGCGCGGGAGCGTACAAAAACGATGAGCACGGCCTTAAAGATCGAGCCGAAATCGGTAGATCAGGTGCCCTTCCAGGAAGCATCACTCGACATCTGGGACAAGAAGTACCGACTGACGGCCAAGGACGGCACGCCGGTCGACGGCAGCATGGACGATACCTACCGACGAGTCGCCAAGGCGCTGGCCGAGGTCGAGACGGCGGACCTGCAGGAACACTGGCACGAGCGCTTTCTCTGGGCGCTGCGCAAGGGCGCCATCCCCGCCGGGCGTGTGACATCGAACGCGGGTGCGCTGGAGCACAAGCCGGCCACGTCCACGATTAATTGCACCGTGTCCGGCACGATCGTCGACTCGATGGACAACATCCTCGAGAAGGTGCACGAGGCGGGTCTCACGCTGAAGGCCGGTTGCGGCATTGGCTACGAATTCTCGACGCTGCGTCCCCGCGGCGCCTACGTGTCGGGTGCGGGCGCGCACACGTCCGGCCCGCTGTCGTTCATGGATATCTACGACAAGATGTGCTTCACCGTGTCCTCGGCCGGCGGCCGGCGCGGTGCGCAGATGGGTACCTTCGACGTCGGCCACCCCGATGTGATGGAGTTCGTGCGCGTCAAGCGCGAGGCCGGGCGGCTGCGCCAGTTCAACCTGTCACTGCTCATCACCGATGCCTTCATCGAGGCCGTCAAGTCCGACCGCGAGTGGCGCCTCGCGTTCCCGCTGTCGCGGCGTGAGTACGAGGCCGAGCAGCCGGACATTTCCGACGAGACCCAGTACCTGTGGCGCGAGTGGCCGCAGCCGGAAGGCTACGTGACGCGCGACGACGGACTCGTCTGCTGCAAGGTGTACAAGACGCTGCCGGCGCGGCGCATGTGGGACGTCATCATGACGTCGACCTACGACTTCGCCGAGCCCGGGTTCGTCCTGATCGACCGCGTCAACGAGATGAACAACAACTGGTGGTGCGAGAACATCCGGGCCACCAACCCCTGCGGCGAGCAGCCCCTGCCGCCGTACGGCTCGTGCCTCCTGGGCTCCGTGAACCTGACGCGTTTCGTGAAGGCACCGTTCACGCCGGAGGCGACCTTTGACTGGGACGAGTACCGCGAGGTCGTGCGCGTTTTCACCCGCATGCTGGACAACGTCGTCGAGATCAACGGCCTGCCGCTCGCGCAGCAGCGCGACGAGATCACCCGCAAGCGCCGCCACGGCATGGGGTTCCTCGGCCTCGGCTCGACGATCACCATGCTCGGCATGAAGTACGGCTCGACCGAGTCGGTGCGCTTCACCGAGGCGATCTCGCGCGAAATGGCGATCGCCGGCTGGGAGGCGGGCCTTGAGCTTGCCAAGGAGAAGGGTCCGGCGCCGATCATGACCGAGGAATTCACGGTCACGGCGCGGATGCTGCGCCAGCGTCCGGAGATGCGCCGCGACGGCTGGAAGCTCGGCGACCGCGTGCCGGGTCGTGTCCTTCACACGCGCTACAGCCGCTACATGCAGCGGGTGTCCGAAGTGGCACCCGAGCTCGTGGCCGAACTCGAGCGGGTCGGCGCGCGATTCACGCACCACAGCTCGATCGCGCCGACCGGCACGATCTCGCTGTCGCTCGCCAACAACGCCTCGAACGGCATCGAGCCCTCGTTCGCCCATCACTACATCCGCAACGTGATCCGTGAAGGGAAGAAGTCGAAGGAGCGCATGGACGTCTATTCCTTCGAGCTCCTCGCCTATCGCGAGCTCATCAACCCGAAGGCGATGCCCGGCTCGACGCGGCCCGAGGAGCAGCTGCCGGCGTATTTCGTGACGGCGGACGACATCTCGCCGACCGAGCACGTCGATATCCAGGCGGCGGCGCAGAAGTGGGTCGACTCGTCGATTTCGAAGACCGCGAACGTGCCGACCAATTTCCCGTACGACGATTTCAAGAACATCTACCTGTACGCGTACGACCAGGGCCTCAAGGGCTGCACGACATTCCGCTTCAACCCGGAGGCGTTCCAGGGCGTGCTCGTCAAGGAAGACGACCTCAAGAACACGAACTACGTGTTCACGCTCGAGGACGGCACGGAGATGACCGTGCGTGGCGACGAGGAAATCGAATACGACGGAGAGAAGCACACGGCGGCCAATCTCTTCGATGCCCTCAAAGAGGGCTATTACGGCAAGTTCTGACGGTGACCCCATGACAATCAAGATCGAAAAGCGCATTACGAAGTACCGGGTCGACAAGCCGGAGGCGAAGACCGAGCCGGCGAAGACCGAGGAGCGCAAGGCGGATGTGGCCGAACTGCGCAAGGACGGCGGCAAGGTCATCTGGATGCACGAGAAGCTCGAGCGTCCCGAGGTCCTGATCGGCTCGACCTACAAGATCAAGACACCGGTGTCGGACCACGCGATGTACGTGACCATCAACGACATCGTGCTGAACGAGGGCACGGAGCACGAGCACCGCCGGCCGTTCGAGGTCTTCATCAACTCGAAGAACCTCGACCACTTCCAGTGGATCGTCGCGCTGACCCGCATCATCTCGGCGGTGTTCCGCAAGGGCGGCGACGTGACGTTCCTGGTCGACGAGCTGAAGGCGGTGTTTGACCCGCGCGGTGGCTACTGGCAGCCGGGCGGTAAGTTCATGCCGTCGATCATCGCCGAGCTCGGCTACGTCATCGAAAAGCACCTGCAGACCATCGGCCTGATGGCGCGCCCCGAGCTCGACGTGCACCGCAAGAAGCTGATCGACGAGAAGCGCCAGGAGTTCGAGGCGCGCAAGCAGCAGACCGATGCCTTCGCGCGCAGCGATTACCCCGAGGGCGCGCAGCTCTGCCTCAAGTGCAGCACGGCCGCCGTCGTCATGATGGACGGCTGCATGACGTGCCTTAACTGCGGCGACTCGAAGTGCGGCTGACCTGAGCGTCGATGTCGTGGTGGGAGCGTGGACGGCCGGCGGTCGTCCACCTCTCGTCCGGCGCCGCTCAAGCGAGCGCCGTCTGCATGATTCTTATCGGCTGGCCGCCGTAACTGGCCGTTTCCACGGTACTGAAGCCAACGGCTTCGTACCGTAGCGGCGAACCGGCAGTCCACAGGAACAGGTGGGGGCAGCCGCGAGCGGCCGCGGTCCCGATTACGTGGTTGATTAGCCGCCGCCCGAGGCCCCGACCGCGCGCGCGCGGGCAAACGTACAGCGATGCGAGCCAGGGGGTGCGTGCCTCATGGCCCGGCAGGTCGCAGCGATCCAGTGACACGGTGCCAATTACCGCAGCGCCGCTGAGCGCAAGGTAGGTTAGGCCGATCGTCGGATCAGCAAGCCGTTCGTGCAGTTCCCCGGTGAGTGTCTCGAGCGTCAGTCGCTCGATGCCATTCCACTCCGTGAAGTACCAGTGCGCGAGCAGCGGAATGGCATCCGGCCGCGCGTCAAGGTGGACCAGAGTGACCTCGTTACCCATCCTTCAGCGGTGTGCGGCGCTCGGATGGCGACGAGCCGTGACCTCGATCTCGATGCGCATGTCGGGGGAGGTAAGGCCCGCAGCGAACATCGTCGCGGCCGGGCGGATCGTGCCGAACCAGCGCCGCAGCACCGGCCAGCAGTCTTTGAACTCCGCGGCGTTCGGCACGATGTAGGTGACGCGCACGATGTCTTCCATGGCCGCCCCCGCCTGGCGCAGGGCGCTGTCGATGTTCCTGAGCGCCTGATCGCACTGGGCCTCGATGCCCGCGGCGAGCGTCATCGTCTGGTAGTCGTAGCCGGTCGTGCCAGCGACGAACACCCATTCGCCGTCGACGACCGCCCGCGAGTAGCCGATTTCCTGTTCAAAGCTGGAGCCGGTGGCGATCAGGCGGCGGGACATGGGGCGATCTCCGGTGAGCGGTGCGATGCGGGGCGGGTTCGGGGGCTCAGGGCGGCGGGCCGATGCGGATCGTGCGGGTCGCGATCTGGACCTCGATCAGGAACGCGACCAGCGCACCGACGAGCGAGGCCATCGACAGGATGAAGAGCGTCGCGACCGGCAGCGCGAGGCTGAACTGGACAAATTCGAACGTGCTGGCGAACAGCGCGCCGACGACGATCGCAACCAGGAGCGCGGCGACGGTGGACAGCGTGATCGCGAGGTTGATGAGGCGGCCGCGCTTCGCGAGCCAGACGAGTCGCTCGCGGAGATCGCCATGCAGGTGGGGTGCGGCGCTCGCCAGTTCCTCCTGCAGCGGGCGGGCGCGGTCGACGACCCGTGCGAGCCGGCTGGTCAGTACGCCGAGGAACACGCCGATGCCGGACAGCAGGAACACGGGCGCTACGGCCAGCTGGATCGAGTGCGCGACGGTGGTCACTTCGGTGGTCGAAAAGCTCACGACGTGCCTCGCGGGGATTCGGTACTCGTTGAAAGGCGCCGGCGAACGTACACGGTCCGGTGCACCCGCGCCACCACGGCACCCGACTGGTCGATGACC
>CAITAM010000101.1 GCA_903890265.1 uncultured Pseudomonadota bacterium
ACCAGGCGCTGAACACCTTCCAGTCGGATTCGTAGGCACGCCAGGTCCCGGGCGAGCGGCTGCCCTTGGCGTAGGCCTCTGCGGCCGCGCGTGCCTCATCGAGCGCGACGGTCGGTAACGAGGCGGCCAGGGCATTCCATGTCGCCTATCGCCTCGACGAGGCGACGCTCGTCCAGTTGAAGGGCTACGGAATCGACCTAGACTCAACGACCGGACAACCGCTCCACGAGCTGCCCGTGCCGTCGGTCTTCATCATCGACCGGACCGGCGTGATCCGCTTCGTCTACTCGAACCCCGACTTCACGGTGCGGCTGGCGGCCGATGCGCTCTGGGACGCTGCGAAGCCCTACTCGCTCGCGAAATAGCAGCCGGCTTATCGTACGCCCCTAGACGACCATCGCGTAGCGGGGTCCCGGCCCGCGATCGACCGGGGCAGCCTCGGCCGCGCGGCCGCCGCGGGAGTCCCTGACGCAGATACCGATGTCGCCGCTCTTCGTATCGAGGCGCACGTGACCGGTCGCGGCGCCGTTCTTGAAGACGAGCCGCGAGCCGGGACCGAACTGGGGTTCCTCGGGCTTCGGGCCGAAGCAGTTCGAGATGTCCCCGCTGAAGGTCTGCAGCGCGAAGTCAGCGACCGGTGCCGCCTGGAATTTCACGTTGATATCGCCGCTCACCGACTCACCATCCAGCTGGCCGTCATCGGCAAGCGCCAGGCTCGCCTTGAGCTCGCCCGACACGGTCTTCAATCGGCCGCGTCGCACGGCCGAGAGGGTCAGGTCGACGTCGCCGCTGACCGTGGATACATCGACGTCTCCACCGCCGCCCGTGACGATGACATCGCCGCTGATGCTCCTGACGTTGATGGCCTTCGCATTGGTTGCCGCGAGTCGGACGTCCCCGCTGACCACCGAAACCTGGACGTTCTGGCCAACGTCGCCTTCGACGTCACCGCTGACCGTCTGAAGCGTTGCCATGCCCTCGATGTGGCTCACCTTGAGGTCGGCGCTGACCAGCGCCGCGCTGATGCTGCTCTGGCGCGGCACGTGGACGACGAGGCGCGCCTCGCCGGACGCGCTCCAGCCACTGTCCTTGCGGACCACCACCTTGACGACACTGCGTGCGCCGTTGACGGTGACCTCAACCCGTTCGACAGCATCGCCAAGCGTTCCCGTGACTTCGAGAACCGGCTGGTCCCAACCGCTGATCTCGACGCTGCCGGCCGGGTCGATGACCTCGACCGTGCCGGTGGCCTCGACCGACCGGCGCTCATTGATAGGACGCGCGGCCTCCACCGCCGTGCACGGAACGGCGATCGCGGCCACCGAGAACAGCAGGAGGGGCACGCGACCGGCCGGAAACGGGAAGTTCAGGCGCTTGCGGTTCATATCGGGTCTCCCATCAGGTTCTTGTCTGGCCGGGTTCGGTCGATCGAACGACGTGGTCATAGAGATCGAATTCATCGCTTAATGTGCTCTGCAGCAAGCCACCGAGCACGGGGTCGGACGGTGCTGCCGCCAGCGCCTCGCGAATCTCCTCGCGGGCCTGCCGGATCGTCGCGAGACTTGCCTCGATCTTCGCCCGCGTCACCGGATCGAGCCCGCTGAGCCTGGCCCTGAAGGTCCGCTCCATGGCGCTGCGGGCTTCCACGTAGGCGGGATCCCGGGGCTCGCCAAAATCGACGGGCCGCGAGGCCACGACAGGCGCGCCTGCGACCGTCGTTGCAGGCGCCGGCGGGCGCCTTGCCTCGAGCATGAGAACCGTCAGCAGACTCGCCAGCAGCGCCGCGCCCGCGACACTCGCCGCGAGCACGAGGTGGCGGGATCGGTTCGCTCGCGGGGCGATCCGGGATGCAATCGAAGGCCAGAGGTCCCGCGGCGTCACCTCTGTTGGCAGGTGGGCCAGGAGTTCGTCCATCGAGGGCGGTTTGCTGTTCATGACTCTTATCGCTCCAAGCCCAGAGCACCGGCCAGTAACGCTCTGGCGCGATGCAGCTGCGCCTTCGTGGTGCCTTCTGCGAGACCGAGGAGTTCCGCGGCCTCGGCATGGCTGTAGCCGTAGAGTCCCACCAGCACGAGCACGTGCCGCGCACCCTCCGGGAGGTTCGCGATGGCACGCTCCGCATCGAGCGGCGGCGGGCCGCGGCC
>CAITAM010000102.1 GCA_903890265.1 uncultured Pseudomonadota bacterium
ACGCGCTCGCGGCCGGTGGCGAGCCCGCGGTCGGCCGCCTCATCGACCTCCTGAGCGAGGAGCTTCGCGTCGCACTGGCCCTCACCGGCTGCCCGAACCTCGGCCAGGTGACGGGCGATCTTCTCGTCGCGCCGGATGCGTTCTAGGCGCGTGGCCGGCGCCGCTCGAGGACGGCCATCAGCACCGCGCCGACGCCGAGTACCGCGAGCGACAGGAGCGCGCCACTGCGCACGTAGATGAGGCTCGAGTAGAGCACGTAGAGGCTGCTCGCGACGAAGACGAGCGGCAGCAGCGGGTAGAACGGCGCACGGAACGGCCGCGGCGCGTCCGGAAAGCGCCGCCGCAGCCGGATGAGCGCAAAGCCGCTCAGCGCGAGGAACGCCCAGTAGACCGGCGTCATGTAGTCGACCATCGTCGAGAAGCCGCGCCGGGTGTAGGTGCCGAGTGCCACGAGCGCGAGCGCCACGAGCCCGACACCGATAATGGCCGCCGGCGGCGTGCCCCGCACCTCGTGCCAGCCGGACAGGCGGGCGAGGCCCGGCGTGTCCCGCGCGGCGGCATAGGTCGTGCGCGCGCCCGCGATCAGGAGTGCGTTGATCACCGTGATCGAGGTGATGCTGACCGCCGCGACGATCAGCACCTGGCCCGCCGGCCCGAAGGCCGCCAGCATGAGATCGGCGGCCGGGGCCTTGCTTGCCGCGAGTCCGGCAAAGCCCAGCCCGCGCAGGAACGCCCAGTTCGCGAACAGGTAGAGCACGGTGACGATGGTCATGCCGAGCAGCAGCGCCCGGGTGATGCCGCGCTTCTCGTCCTTCATCTCGGCCGACAGCGTCGCCGCGTCGCTCCAGCCGCCGTAGGCGAGGAACACGAACACCAGCGTCGTGCCGAAGTGCGGGTCGCTCGCCGCGGCCAGCCCGCGTCCGGCGTCGAGCGGCGGCTGGCCGCGAAGCGCGATGGTGAGTCCCGCCAGATCAACGGCCACGAGACCCCCGAGCACCAGCGACAGCAGCAGGACCTGGGCGTGCAGGCCGAAGCGGACCCCGGCGAGGTTGAGGCCGATCAGCGTCACGATGATCAGTGCCGCGAAGATCGCGCTGCCGTACGGCCCGAGCGGCAGGATCTCGCTCAGGTAATCGCCGAAGACGAAGGCGAGCAGCGCCATCGATCCGGTGTGCACGACGGCAAACCGCGACCAGGCGAACAGAAACGCGATGCGCTCGCCGTAGGCCTTGCGCAGGAAAAAGTAGTCGCCGCCGGCATCGGGGAACGCCGCCGCCATTTCCGCAAAGCACAGCGCCCCGACCACCGAGACGACGCCGCCGAGCAGCCACGCGGCGAGCAGCAGCGACGGCGAGCCGGCGTTCTCCGCGGCCAGCGGCGTGGTGCGGAAGATTCCGGAGCCGATCACCATGCCCACGCAGACGGCGGCGGCGTGCCAGATGCTGAGCTGCCGGCGGGGCACACCGGCATTGTGGGTCTGCGACATGAGCGTGGAATCCCGTGGAAGCGGTGGAAACGGCGGCGACCGGCAGCGCGCGTCAGGCCGGCGGTCGCGGGCCGCGGCAGTCCGCGAGCGCTCGCCGCTGCCGGCCTGCCGCATCGAGATTATCAGCCGCGAGCCAGCTGAGGAATCCGGCCTTTATCCACGGCCACTCGTGATCGACGATCGAATACCACGCGGTGTCGCGGCTGCGGCCACGGACGATGTAGTGCTGGCGGAAGAGGCCCTCGAAGGTAAAGCCAAGCCGCAGCGCCGCCCGGCGCGACGGCGCGTTCAGGGCATTGCACTTCCACTCGTAGCGGCGAAAGCCGAGGTCCTCGAAGGCGTAGCGCATGGCGAGATACTGCGCCTCCGTCGAACCGGGGGTGCCCTGCAGGGTCCGCCCGAGCAGGATGTTGCCGACCTCGACGGAGCGGTGCACGAGATCGGTCCGCATCAGCGTCATCTGCCCGAGCGCCCGTCCCGTGCCCTGGTCGACCACGGCATAAAAGCGCGGATCGGTGCACGGCATCTTCTGCTCGAGGTGCCGGCGAAACGCCGCTTCACTGTCGAACGGCGCTTCGAAGAGGTACTGAAAGCGGGCATGCCGGTCGGCGTCGTGCGTCTCGGCAAAGAGGTCCCCGGCGTGGCGCGCGGCGTCGAGCGGCTCGAGCCGCACGAGGCTCCCGTCGAGCCGCACCGGGGCCGGGGCGCAGGCCTCGCGCGCGGCGACGAGCGGGCCGATCGGCAGGCCGGACTCCGGATCGGTGACAGAGGCGGAGCCTCCCGTCACGTGACACGCGGAAAGCGGGCCATCGCCTCGAGGTCGGCGAGGTCCTGGTCGTTGCGGATGTAGGCGCGCGAGGCGTCCCGCACGGGCTGGTGATCCCACGGCGTGTAGCGGCCCTCGCGCAGCGCGGCATAGACCCGGTGCCGGCGCGCCTGGCTCTGGCGCACGGCCCGGTCGAGCGCCTCGAGATCCCAGCGGCGCCGGACTTCCGCCCGCAGCGCCTCGATCTCGCGCGCCACGGCCGGATCGCCGGCGAGGTTGCGTCGCTCGTCGGGATCCTGCCGGAGGTCGTAATACTGATCGGGATCGACCGGGCAGTGAATGAACTTGGTAGCGCCGCGGCGGATCATCACCACCGGGGCGACCGCCCCCTCGGCGAGGTACTCGCCCACCACCTCATCGTGGCCCGGTGCGCCGTGGAACCGGGGCACGAGGCTGTGGCCGTCGAGATCGCCGTCGAGGCGCCCGGCCTCTATGCCGGCCAGTTCCGCGAGGGTCGGCAGCACGTCGACGAGGGACGCCGCCGCCGCGCTGCGGCCCGGCGCGACCCGGCCGGGGGCATGGACGATCAATGGGATCCGGCACGCGGGCTCGAAGAACGTCATCTTGTACCAGAGGCCGCGCTCACCCAGCATGTCGCCGTGGTCGGCGAGCAGCACGACGACGGTGTTGTCGGCCATGCCGCTGTCCCTGAGGGTCCGCAGCAGCAGACCGACCTGATCGTCCACGTAGGACACGGCGCCGTAGTAGGCCCGGCGCGCGGCGAGGACCTGCGCGGGGGTGATCGGTGTCGTCGCAAGGCCCACCACGTGCCGCAGCCGCACCGAGTGCGGATCGAGCTCCTCCGGCGCGAGGCTCACCCGCGGCAGGTCGATGTCCACCCCGTCGTAGCGGGCCCAGTAGTCGGTGGGCACGGTGTAGGGATCGTGCGGGTGGGTCATCGACACGACCATCGCGAACGGCCGGCCGTCGCGGCCGCGCGCGATATCAAAGAGCTTCTGTCGCGCGCTGTAGACCGTCTCGTCGTCGAAGTCGATCTGGTTGGTGCGCACGCACGGCCCGGCCTGCGTCACCGAATCCATGCTGTGGTACCAGCTCGGCCGGTGCTCGAACCGTGACCAGTCCGGCGTCCAGCCGAAGTCGGCGGGGTAGATGTCCGTCGTCAGCCGCTCCTCGAAGCCGTGCAGCTGGTCCGGTCCGCAGAAATGCATCTTGCCGGCCAGCACGGTCTGGTAGCCGGCGCTGCGCAGGTAGTGGGCGAAGGTGGGCACCTCGGCCGGGAACTCGGCGGCGTTGTCGTAGGCGCCGATGGCGGCGGGCAGCCGGCCGGCGAGAAACGAGTAGCGCGAGGGCGCGCACAGCGGACTGTTGCAGTAGAAGGACTCGACCACGTGGCCGGCGGCGGCCAGTGCGTCGATGTGCGGCGTGCGGGCGACCCGGTTGCCGTACGCCGGCAGCGCGCCGGCGGTCAGCTGATCGGCCATCAGGATCAGGAAATTGGGTCGTGCGGTCACGGCGGCTCGTGTTCTGTCGGTCCGTGCCGCAGGCCGGCACGGACCGGTGCTTTTCAGTAGCGGTAGCTTACAGACAGGCCCGCGGTCCGTGGCCGGTTCGTGAACATCCGCGTGCGCGACGGGGCGTCGTAGTTGTCGCTGATGAACTTCGACAGGTACGCCTGGGTGTTGGTCGCGTTGGCGAGGTACACGTTCCACTCGAGCGGCCCCTTCAGCACGCCGGCCCGCAGGTCGAGGATGCCGTAGGCGCGCTGCACGGTGGCCGGGTCGGTGCGGGCGTAATCGGGGTAGGACGCCCCCACGTACTGGCCGTCCGCCCGGGCGAAGCCACCGTAGCCCGAGGGCAGTGCGAAGGTGTATTTCGCCGACGCGCTGCCGTTCCACTTCGGCACGTTCTCCAGCTGCTGCCCCGCCACACCGCCGAGCTGCGGCGCATCCACGGCCAGTTCCGCCTGGGTGTAGCCGAGCCCGGCGCCGAGCGTCAGGTGCTCACCGACCTTGGCCTCGGCCTCGAACTCGGCGCCGTGCACCACCGCCTTGCCGGCGTTCTCGGTGATCTGGTACGAGCACGGCAGCGTGCGCCCCTGCTGCACGTCGTTCCAGCGGATGTAATACACGGCGGCGTTCGCCGTCAGCGCGCCGTCGAGCCAGCGCGTCTTGCCGCCAAGCTCGTAATTCCACAGGCTGTCCGGGCCGTAGGGGCCGTAGTCCTGGCCGCAGCCCTTCTCGGCGAGGTTGCTGGTATTGACGCCACCGGGGCGCACGCCACGCGAGGCCGAGGTGTAGAAGAGGTGGTCGGGCGTTGCCTGGTAGGACAGCTCGACCTTCGGGTTGAAGCCGCTGTTCTTCGCCGTGCCCACCGACAGGCTCGGCCCGCCGTTGCTCAGCCCGTCCTCGTAGCGCTCGGACGTGTACATGAGCTCGTACCAGCGCAGCCCGCCCGTCACCTTGAGCTGCTTCGTCAGCCGGTAGTCGAGTTCGGTAAAGAGCGCGTACTGCTTCGGCGCGTAGTCGCCGTGCTGCGAGTAATTGACGTCGTTCAGGGGTCCCGGACCCCAGGCGGCCACCGAGGTCGGCGTGTCATGGAAGTGATCGCTGTAGCCCGGCACCACGTAGTCGACGTAGTAGTGGCGGTTGCTGTTGTTGAAGTAGCCACCGACGGTACCGCTGAGGCCCCGGTCCTTGGCGTCGAAGGACAGCCGGATTTCCTCGGTCAGCTCCCGCGTCGTCACGATCGGCGCGTAGACGCTCGGCAGGAACTGGCCCTGCGGGAAGGCGATCTCGAGGCCCTCGGTCTGGTCATCGGGCGTCGTTTCCTGCCGGCGCATGTACGACGTGGTCGACAGCAGGGTCGCCACGCCAAAGTCGTAGGTCGCGGTCAGGTTGCCGAGCACGAAGCGGTCCGTGTAGTGCTCGGAGACGTTGAACGGCCGCCGCTGCACGAGCGAGCCGCTCGAGTCGCCGCTGGCAATATCAAAATCCGGCGGCGCGCCTTCGGAGAGGTTCTGCACCCAGACCGACGGCGTGATGGTCAGCTGCTCGGTCGGCGCGATCTTCAGGGTCGTGCGCAGGCTGTAGCGCTCGTCGGAGTTGACCCGCCGCTGCACCTCGCTCGGCGTGGCCGGCGAGACGGGATAGGGCGGTGAAGCGCCCGGGTTGGGCGCCCAGACGCCGATCTCCCGATCGATGAAGCCGCTGTAGTGCTTGTAGGTCGCGACGAGGCGAAGCGCCACTTTCTCGTCGACGAGCGGCACGTTCAGCATCGCATCGAGACGGCCGTTGCCCGCGCCGTGGTCGGTGCTCGAGCCGTCGGCCCTGACCGCGGCCTCCACCGCGCGAAGGTTGGGCTGGTTGGTCACGAGCTTGATCGTGCCGCCCATGGAGCTCGCGCCGTAGAGCGTGCCCTGCGGACCGCGCAGCACCTCCACGCGGGCGAGATCGAAGAGATCGGGGTCGATTCCCGCGTTGGCACCGTCCCCGCCGGAGGGAAGGATCGGTGTTTCATCGACGTAGAAGCCGGTGGTCGGCGCATTGCCGCCGGTCGAGGCGATGCCGCGGACCGAGTAGCTGCTGCGGCCCGGTCCGGTGGCATTGAGGGTCACGCCCGGGACGCGGGCCGCGAGCGAGGAAAAATCCTGCACGCCCTGTTCGGCGAGCGTCGCGTTGCTGAAGGCGACGACCGACAGCGGCACCTCCTGCAGGTTCTCCGCCCGCTTCTGCGCCGTGACCACGATATCCTCGAGGCTGCTGCCGCGGGACGGCTCCTGACCGCTCGCGACGGCGCACGTGGCGAGCAGCCCGCCGGCGAGACACACACGGGACCAACTGGCAGACATGGCTCGCCTCGGGCTCGGGAACTACTCAGGTCAATATAATGAATGGGCCCGCGCGGTACTAGCGCCGGCCGCCGGGCGGATTCAGATCCGGATCCGCGCCCCGCTCGGGTCGTAGAAGGGACGCAGCGAGGCGCGCGCCGGCACGCGCCGCTCGGCGACCTCGATCTCGTACTGGCCGCCGAGCAGGAACCCGTCGTCCGCCGGGCCGGGCGCAGTGACGTAGCCGAGGGCGACGGCCGCACCGAGCGTATGGCCGAACATGGCCGAGGTCACGAGGCCCACGCGCTCGCCGTCCCGGTAGATCGGCTCGTTGTGGTAGAGCTGCACCGACGGATCGGTCAGCAGGAACTGCACCAGCCGGCGCCGGGGCAGGCCCCGGGCCCGGGCCTCGACGAGCGCCTCGCGACCGACGAAGTCCGGCTTCGACCAGTCGACGGTGAAGCCGAGCCCCGCCTCGAGCGGCGAGTCGTCCGGGCCGATGTCGTGCGACCAGTCGCGGTAGGCTTTCTCGAGGCGCAGCGAGTTCAGCGCGTGGTAACCGCAGTGCCTGAGCCCGACGGCGGCGCCTTCGCCAACCAGCGCATCGTAGACCGGCAGCGCAAACGGGGTCGGCACGTAGAGCTCCCAGCCGAGCTCGCCGACGTAGGTCAGGCGAAGGGCCAGCACCGTCTGGTAACCGATGCGGATCTCGCGCGCCGTCGCAAACGGAAAGCCTTCGTGCGACAGGTCGTCCGCCGACAGCGCCTGCAGCAGGGCGCGCGAGGCCGGTCCCTGGACGTTGAGCATGGCGTAGCCGGCGCTGACGTCCGTCACGACACAGGCGCCACCGGGCGCGATGGCGTTGCGGATCCACGCCTCGACGTGCGTCAGCGTGAAGGCGGCCGTCACGACGAGAAAACGCTCGGCGGCGAGGCGCGTGACCGTGAGATCGGCCTCGATGCCGCCGGCCTTGTTCAGGAACTGGGTGTAGACCACGCGACCGACCGGCACGTCGAGCGACGCCGTGCTCAGCCGGTCAAGCACGGCCAGCGCGTGCGGGCCCTCGACGAACAGCTTGCCGAACGAACTCTGCTCGAAGAGGCCGACCGCTTCGCGCACGGCGCGGTGCTCGGCCGCGGTGCGCGCGAACCAGCTCGGCCGGTCCCAGCTGTAATCGTAGGACGGGCGGGTGCCGGGCTCGCCGTACCAGTTCGGGCGCTCCCAGCCGGCCGACTCGCCGAAGCACGCACCGGCCGCCGCCACGCGGTCGTGCAGCACGCTGAACTTGACCCCGCGCGCGGTCGTCCACTGCCGGAACGGCCAGTGATCCTGGTAACCGATGCCGAGCGACTCGACGGTGCGGTCGGCGAGGTAGCGGTCGTTGTTCTGCCAGGCGTGCAGGCGGCGAAGGTTCACCGACCAGACGTCCATCGGCGGACGGCCCTCGACGATCCAGTGCGCCATGACCGAGCCCGCGCCGCCGCCCGAGAGGATCCCGAGCGAGTTGAAGCCGGCGGCGACGAAGAAGTTCGCGACGTTCGGTGCTTCGCCCATCAGGTAGTTGTGATCGGGCGTGAAGGACTCCGGGCCACAGAACAGCAGCTTGATGCCGGTTTCAAAGAGCCGCGGCACGCGCGTCATCGCCTGCTCGATGTAGGGCTGGAGCCGCTCCCAGTCGGGCGGGATCTCGCCGAACGAAAAGCCCTCCGGGATGCCGTGCACGGCCCAGGGCTTCGCGACCGGCTCGAACAGCCCGACCATGAGCTTGCCGGCCTCCTCGCGGATGTACGCGGAATTGCCGGGATCGCGCAGGATCGGCAGCCTCGGGTGCAATCCCTCGATCGGCTCGGAGATGAGGTAGTAGTGCTCGGCGGCCTGCAGCGGCACGTTGACTCCCGCGAGGCGTCCGACCTCGCGCGCCCACATCCCGGCGCAGTTGACGACGAACTCGGCCTCGATGTCGCCCGATGCCGTCCTGACGCCGCGCACGCGCCCGGCCTCGACCCGCACGCCGGTGACCGGCGTGTGCTCGATCAGGCGCGCCCCGCCGTCGCGCGCGCCGCGCGCGAGCGCCCGGGTGACGTCGGTCGGGTTGACCCGGGCATCGTGCGGGAAATAGAACGCGGCCCGGAGGTCGTTGACGTGGGCCAGCGGCCAGTGCTGCTGTACCTCGGCCGGGCTGATCTCGTGGCACTCGACGCCGAAGGCCGCCGCCAGGCGGATGCCCCGGCGCATCTCGTGGGCCTTGTCCGCGGTCTTCGCGAGCTGGATGGAGCCGCAGTCGATGAGGCCCGTGGCCTGGCCGGTCTCCGCCTCGAGCCGCCGGTAGAGATCCTGGGTGTATTTTGCGAGGCGCGTCTGCGTTTCGGTGTCGCGCAGCGTGGTCAGCAGCCCCGCCGCGTGCCAGGTCGTGCCGGACGTCAGCTGGTCACGCTCGAGCAGCACGACATCGCGCCAGCCGAGCTTCGTCAGGTGGTAGGCGATGGAGCAGCCGATGACGCCGCCGCCGATGATGACGACGCGCGCACGCGTCGGAAGTTCGCTGCTCATGCGTTCTCTCGGTGAGGCCAGGGGTGAGGCCAGGGGCGCGGTCAGGTCAGGCGCGGTGCGGGCAGTGGCGGCAGCTCACGCTCGATCGCACGCCCAAGTGCGAGGAGTGCGCGGTCGCTCGCCGCCGGTCCGTCGAACTCGAGCGCGACCGGCAGGCCGTCGCGCGACAGCCCGGCGGGCAGCACGAGTCCTGGCAGTCCCGCGGTGCTGCCGGGTGCGATGTTGCGCGCCACCGCGATGTCAAAGCGCACGGGCTTGCCCGCCACCCGCAGCTCGGTCTCGTCGCCGATCAGCGGCGGCGTCACCATGGTGGCGGGGAAGACGAGTGCCGCGGCACCGGTCTTCGCGAAATACTCCCGGAACGTGCGGCGCAGCGCCGGCAGGTGCGTGTCGACCGCGTCGCGGTAGGCCTGCTCGCTGACAAAACCCGGACCGCCTTCCAGCACGTCGTGCGCAAACGTGGCGCGGATGTCGCTGCTCGCCGCGGCGACCAGCGTCTTGAAATCGACACCGGCGCCGTAGGTCGCGAGGTAGCGCGCGAGCTCGACACGTACGTCGTGGTTCTGCACCTGGTCGGTGGTCGCGGCGATCAGCGCCTCGAGGCCCGGCACCTCGAGCTCGACGAGCTCGGCGCCGGCCTTGCGCAGCAGGCCGAGCGCGGCCTCGGTGACGCGGGCCACCTCCTCGTCGAGGCCCGCGAACCAGAACTGCCGCGCCACCGCGAGTCGCACGCCCTTGAGCGAGGACGGCGTCGCGAGCGGTGCCTCGCCGGTCAGCGCGTGGTCGAAGAGCTCGAGGTCCTCGACCGTGCGGGCGTGCGGGCCCGCCTGGTCAAAGAGAGGGGAAATCGGCACCGCGCCCGCTGTCGAGTAACGTCCGGTCGTGGGTCTGAAGCCCTTGATGCCGCAGAAGGCGGCCGGCACCCGGATCGATCCTTCGGTGTCCTCGGCGACCCCGAGCGGCGCGATGCGGGCGGCGATGGCGGCGGCCGTGCCGCCGCTGCTGCCACCCGGTATGCGCTTCGGGTCGTAGGGGTTGTGCACGGCGCCGAAGGCCAGGTTGTTGCTGGTCCAGCCGAACGACAGTTCGTGCAGGTTGGTCTTGCCGAACACCACGGCACCGGCCTCGCGCAGGCGGGCGACGAGCGGCGCGTCTTCGCGCGGCCGAAAGTCCTTCAGCGCCGGCGTGCCGCCGGTCGTCGGGTAATCGCGCGTGTTGAGGCTGTCCTTCACCGGGATCGGCAGTCCGTGCAGCAGGCCGCGCGGTGCCTTGCGCGCCCGGGCCTTGTCGGCCTCGCGCGCCGCCTCGAGGACGAGCGCGGGGTCGAGGCTGATGAAGGCGTTGAGGGACTTCAGCGCCTCGGCCCGGGCGAGCAGTACCGTGGCGTAGCGCTCGGCGGTGAGTTCCCCGCGCGCCATGCGGGCCACCGCCTCGGTGGCCGACAGGCCGGTGAGATCACCGTCGGTTGCCGGCGCGGCGTCCGCCGGCAGGCCGCCGAGCGCGAGCGCCGACGCCGACACGAGCAGCGAGCGGCGCGACAGCGTCGGGCCGTCGCCGGAATCGTCAGGGGGCAGGTCGTGGCTCATGCGCGTCGTGGTCCTTCTCGTTGCGGGCCCGGCGCCACTGCCTGAAGCGGGCAGCGACCGCGGGCGGCCTGTCAGGCCATAATAGTGCCATCGCCGCGCCCTTGCAGGGCGCACCGTGACCGTGGAGCCCCGATGGTCCGTGCCTGCCTGCTGTTCCTGTCGCTGTGGCTGTGCCAGATCGCGATGATGCCCGCGGCCACCGCGGCGGAGTCGCCGCCGGGACCGGCCGCGTCACTTGCGGCGGCCGAAGCCGAGTTGCGTGCCGCGCTCAGCGACGGGCTCGACGCCGGCCTGCCGGGACTGTCGGTGGCGCTCGCGACCCGCCAGGGCGTGGTCTGGACCGGCGCGGTCGGTTTTGCCGACCTCTCGACGGGCGCGCCCGCCACGATGGCCTACTGGTACGGCATCGGCAGCATCACGAAGACGTTCGTGGCCTGCGTCATCGAGCAGCTGGTCGACGAGGGACGCCTGTCGCTCGACGCGACCGCGGCCGACGTTCTCGGGCCGGAGATCGTCAGGGGCATCCCGAACGCCGACACCGCGACGATTGCCGAGCTTCTCAACCACACGAGTGGTGTGCCGACCTGGGAGTTCGACGCCGACTGGATCCGCCGTGGCCGCGGCGCGGACTTCGTCACCTCGCGGACCTGGGGCAAGGCCGAGACCCTCGACTACCTGCGCGACGGTCGCCACCCGGCCACCAACCGGCCGGGAAAAGGCTACGCCTACTCCAACTCGAACTACACGCTGCTCGGTCTCGTCATAGAACGCGTCACCGGGCACGACGCGGTGGCGGAGATTCACCGCCGCCTGCTCGACCCGCTCGGACTCAGGGGCATCCGCATGGAGGGCTTCGAGCCCATCGACCCGCGCTACCTGCCGGCGCGCTACCATTTTGATACGCCCGACTTTCGCCGTGACGCCGGACTGCACCCGTCGTACCGGCCGGTCCGCCCGGGACTGATCGACGTCAGCGCCTCGAACCTGTCGCCGGAGTGGACGGCGGGCGGGCTCGTGGCCCGTCCCGCCGATCTCGCCGAGTTCGCCCGCGCGCTGCGCGACGGTGAGGTCGTGAGTGCGGCGGCATTACGGCGCATGATGCCGACGGTCGCCGCCGACGATCCCGGTGAGGAGGCGGGCGCGGGGCTGTTCCGTGAGCCCCTGAGTGGCGCGAGCCTTATCGGCTACGACGGCGGCGTGCTGGGATTTGGCGCCGTGATGGGCTGGCTCGAGGACCAGGACCTCGTCCTCGTCGTGATGACGAATGCCGGATCCATGCACTCGGGTGACGAGGCCTACTACCCGCTGAAGCTCGTGCGCTCGGCGCGCTTCGTGGCAGCGGTCCGCCGCCTCGGCCACGCGCTTGAGCAGCGCGGCCACGGCGCGACGGGGGCTCCCACCACGCCACCGAGCGCGACCGGCCGCTAGGGCCGGAGCGGCTCGCGGCAGGCCTTAACCGACCGCCTCGCAACCCCAGTTGAAGAGCCCGTTGTCGCTCGCGCGGAACGGTCTGGTGCACGGTGGTTACGAAGCGTCGGCAGGTTTGAGAGTACCTCACCGGGCTGTCGTCACCACGGACGGGACGCGAATGGGAGTGTTTCCTGAATCACCGCCACCGGTTATCCCGCCCTCACCCACCGGCGGCCCGTCGCTGCGTTCTGCGACGCGCGCGGATATTCCGCGGCTTGGCGCGCTCATCGAGCGCTCGATGCGTCTCCTGGGCGGGGCGTATTACACGCCGCACCAGCTCGACCTCGCCATCGGCTCGCTGTTTGGCGTGGACACGCAGCTGATCGACGACGGCACGTATTTCGTCATCGACGGTGACGACCGGTTGGCCGGGGCCGGCGGCTGGAGCTACCGGCAGACGCTGTACGGGGCGAGCGAGCGGTCCGGCCGCGACCCCTCGCCACTCGATCCCGCGACGCAGCCGGCACGCATTCGGGCGTTTTACGTCGACCCGGACCATGCCCGTCGCGGCGTCGGCCGTGCGCTCCTTGCCCGTTGCGAAGCGGAAGCCGAGGCGCGGGGCTACCGCTCGCTCGAACTCCTAGGCACGCTCGGCGGTGTGGCGCTCTACGCCGCGCTCGGCTACGAGGCCTGCCCCGTCGCCACGCTATTACTGCCAGACGGCACGCCGATGGCCTTCGTGCCCA
>CAITAM010000103.1 GCA_903890265.1 uncultured Pseudomonadota bacterium
AGCACGATGTCGATCTCGGAGGGATTGATCGCGCTGTCGTCGTCCGGGTACTCGCCGGTCACGGTCTGCAGGAAGATCGATTCCGGCAGCCGCAGACCTTCCTCCTCGACGTACTTCGCCGCCGGCACGAGCTTGCCGCGCGCGACGCCCGCCATGTCGGGGACGATCGCCTCGACTTCGCTGATGCCGTGGTCTTTCAGAAACTGGCGGATCGGACTCTGGGTACTCATGGGGACTTCACCGGATCGGTTCAGCGGCGGTCGCGGGCGCGGCGCCGGGCGGCGTCGCCGAAGGCGGCGAACAACGCGCGGGAAAATTCATTGGTCATCACCTTCCACTCGGGGTGCCATTGCACGCCCACCGCGAAGGACGCCGCGTTCGCGACGCGGAAGGCCTCGATCAGGCCGTCGGGCGCCGTGGCCTCCACGACGAGGCCCTCGGCGAGGCGGTCGACGCCCTGGGAATGCAGCGAGTTGACCTGCAGCCGGCGCGCGCCATCAGCGAGGCGCTCGAACTCGCCACCCGCCGTCAGCGTCACCTCGTGCGACGGGGCGTACTGGGTATCGAGTGGATCGTCGGTGTTCTCGCGGTGCATCAGGTGGCCCGGCAGCTCATGCACTTTCTGGTGCAGCGTGCCGCCGTAGGCGACGTTCATTTCCTGGAAGCCGCGGCAGACGGCGAGCAGCGGCAGACCGTCGTCGACGGCCCGTCGCAGCAGCGGCAGCGTGGTCGCGTCGCGGTGCGCATCGTGCAGGGTGCCCTCCGCACTGGCCGGCCCACCGTAGCGGTGCGGCTCGACGTTGGACGGGCTGCCGGTGAGGAACAGGCCGTCACAGGCCGTGTTCAGGGCGTCAAGCGCGAGCTCTTCACCGAGCGACGGCAGCAGCACCGGGATGGCACCCGCCGCCTCGGCAACCGCGACCACGTATTTTTCGCCGACGCAATGGAACCAATGGGGCCCGAGCAGCCGCCGATCGGCGGCAATACCAATGACTGGTTTACGGTTAGGCATGCATGAAGGACGGTGTCGACGGGCCGCAGCGGGTTCCCGACCGGGCCCCAAGTGTACCGCGCTTTACGCCCTGCGGGCAGCACCCGCTGGACCAACATCCGCGAATTTCCGCGAAGCTGCCAGAGGTTAGCGCCGGTTTAGCGGACGTTGGCGTCGTTTTTCAATTTCATGACGACGCCTCACCCGGGCCTACGGCGTGTAAATCACGTAGATCTTGCGCGCCGTCTCGACCGTCTCCCAGTCGCCTTCGAAGCCGGCCGGGACGATGAACGTATCGCCGGCACGGTAGTCCCGGACCTCGCCTGCGCCGTGCAGCCGCACGTGACCGGCGAGCAGCACGCAGACCTCGTGCTCGGTGTACCGCACGCGCCAGCGACCCGGCGTCGACTCCCAGATCCCGGCATCGAAATGGCCGTCCGCGGCCGAGTAGGCGTTACGGACCTTTGCCAGTGGCGAACCGCTGACCAACCGGTCGGCAGCGACGGCTTCGCCCGCCCCCAGAACGGCGGCGGTCGACAGCAATTCCGGCAGGGATCGGGACATGGCGCACCTCGCGTCGCGGGTGCGCACGGCGGCGCGCACCGTTAAGGGTTGAGCCTCGGCAGTGGCCGAAGTTCACGGACATCGACGGCATGCACGACCCGGCGCGGCGTCCGCTCCACCGCACCGGAAGCGCGACAGGATTCGTAGCGGTAGCTCTCGATGATCCGGGTCCAGCCATCGGCTGCCACTACGGTAACCCATCCGTGCTCGTCATGGCGCGCCAGCGCGCCGGCCGGGCACTTGACCGACTCGTTTGAATTCCAATGGATAACCGACACGCCGCCCCCTGCTCAACGTCGCACGATGCGAATGCACCACCGGCGCGGTCTGTGCCGCGCTCGATCCCCCGGAGCGCCGGATCACCGCGGCGCTGGCTGCACTCTATGCGATGAGAACCGTCATTGGGTTCGCGTGATCACATAACACCGATGAATCCGTGGACTGCGGGCGAAGTCCTTCGGAATCGTCGCCGCACTGATGTCGTCGATGGCGAGCCCCGGCAATGCATCGGCAGAAAGCCTGAAGCGGGTGTGGTTGGTCGAGAACACAAGCACGCCGCCGGGCGCGAGGCGGCGGGCCGTTGCGAGGAGGAGATCAACGTGATCGCGCTGCACATCCAGCGTGCCTTCCATGCGCTTCGAGTTAGAAAACGTCGGCGGATCAAGGAAGATCAGATCAAACACCGACTGGGCCTCGCGCAGGTACTCCAGGACGTCCGCCTGGATCAGCCGGTGTTCCGGGCCACCAAAGCCATTGAGCGCCAGGTTGCGGGACGCCCAGTCGAGGTAGGTGCGCGACAGGTCGACGCTGGTCGTCGTCACCGCGCCACCGGCAGCGGCATGGACGGTGGCGGTGCCCGTGTAGCAGAAGAGGTTCAGGAAGCGCGTGCCACGCGCCATCGCCCGCAATCGGCCGCGGGTCAGCCGGTGGTCGAGAAACAGTCCCGTATCGAGGTAGTCCGTGAAGTTGACGAGGAAGCGCAGGCCATCCTCCTCGACCTCGTGGAACTCGCCGCGCTCGGCAAGCTTCGTGTACTGCTCGCCACCGCGACTGCGTCGCCGCACCCGCACGTGAATCCGCTCGCGCGGCAGACCGAGGGCCGCCGGAATCGCGGCGAGCGCCTCGGCGCGGCGGCCACGCACCTTCTCCTCGGCCACGGTCGGTGGTGCCGCGTACTCCTGGACGTACGCGTGGCGCGGGTCCTCACCGTAGAGATCGATCGCAAAGGCGTATTCCGGCATGTCGGCGTCGTAGAGCCGAAAGCAGGCGACGCCCGCATCCCGTGCCCAGCGGCCGAGCGTCACCTGGTTCTTTTTCAGGCGGTTGGCGAACATCTGCGCGCCGGGGCTCGCCGCGCGCGCCTCGTTCGGGGGCGGCAACTCACCCGGCTCGCGGCGCACGAGATACTGGTCGGGCGCCACCTGAAAGCGCAGGTACACGCAGTCGATGGCGCCATTGAAGAGCCGGTGCGTTCGTCGCGCACGCAGCCCGAGCGACTGGCCGAGTGCCGGGTTACCCGTGAAGACCGCCGCCGCCCAGCCATCGAACCGCTCCCGGAGCGTCTTGCCGAGGCTCGCGTAGAGCGCCGGCAGGCCTTCTTCCTCGCCGATCCGCTCACCGTAAGGCGGATTGCAGACGACGAGACCGTGCGCGCCGTTGGCGTTCGCCTCCGCCACGTCCCGGTGCTCGAACTCGATCCGCCCGTCAAGCCCGAGGAGCGTGACCGAGTGCCGTGCGGCCTTGAGTGCGTAGCGATCGATGTCACGACCGAGGATCCGGCCCGGGGTCAGCAGCTCCGGCCGCACCCTTGCGGTCAGTGCGGCGTGCTCGGCCTCGTAGAGCGCGGCATCGTGACCCGCCCAGCCCATGAAGCCGAACCAGTCCCGGTAGAGACCCGGCGCGATGTTCGCCGCAATCAATGCCGCCTCGATCGGCAGCGTGCCGGAGCCGCACATCGGATCCTGAAACGACGCGCCCTCGGCGGCCATGACGTCCCAGCCCGCCCGCAGCAGCAGCGCCGCGGCGAGGTTTTCCTTGAGCGGCGCCGCGACCCCCTCTGCCCGGTAGCCGCGCCGGTAGAGGCTGTCGCCCGCAAAATCGACCGCGAACGTGGCCACGTTGTTCGCCACCCGGACCGCCACGCGCACCGAAGGCCGCAGGGTATCCACCGACGGCCGGCCCTCCGGTCGCTCGCGCAACTGGTCGACGATCGCGTCCTTCACCCTGAGCGCCCCGTAGTGGGTGTGGGTGATCGCCGAATGGGCGGACGTGAAGTCGACCGCGATCGTGCCATCGGCACCGATATGCCGCGACCAGTCGATGGCCGATGCCGATCGGTAGAGGGCATCGGCGTCGTGCGCCTCCCCGGAACCGATCACGTAGAGGATGCGACTCGCGACCCGGGATCCGAGACACGCCCGGTAGAAGTCGGCCAGACCGCCCTCGAAACCGACCACGGCACCGTGCTCGCGCGCGGACTCGAGTCCGAGCGCCTTGAGTTCCGTGAGCAGGAGATCGAGCGTGCCGTGCGGCGCGGTGGCTATGCCGGTGGGCACGGGGGAACCTCGATAAGGTGATCGGCGGGGGCCGTCGAGAGGTGCCTGGCGAGCAGGCGGTAGACGTCGACATCAAACGGCGCCCCGGGATCGCGCAGCAGCGGCAGCTCGGCGCGGTCGTGCACGGTACCCCAGTAACGCCACGCACCGAACACGTGCAGGTCCTCCTCACCGCGCCAGTTGCGCTCGACCACGGCCACGGGGCCGGCGTAAGGCCAGGCTTTCAGTCGCTTGCCGGCCAGGGCGAGCTTCAGTCGGGTGTCGTGCAGGAGCCGCGGCTCGCGGCCGACGCAGGCGCCGCGGCAGCGACCGAGCTGGAAGGCGAAGCAGGACCCCGGCGTTGTCTCGAGGCCCAGCGTGCGCAGGCACAGCCCCTGCGCCCGCGCGATTTCGATCAGCGCCTGTTTCGCGTCGCGGGGCTTCTTGAACAATCCGTAAAACTCATCGTCGTCGCCACCGTCGAGCGCATCCAGCGCCGCGAACGTCGGCACCAGCCCCTCGCCGTCGGCGACGAGCCGGATCGTCCAGAGCTCCGCAGCTTTGCGCAGTCGCTTGTTGTAAAGGGGCGACTCGGCCTTGACGGCGCGTGCCTCGGCAAGGAGCGCGCCGAGCTCACCGACCGACTCCTGCCACTCCACGCGGCGAACCTGGTCGCACAGCTTGCGCTCGCGGGCGTCGCGTCCCGCGGCACTGAAATGGGCCAGCACGCGCGTCTTCAGGTTCTTCGACTTGCCGACGTAGAGCAGCGCGTCCCCCTCGCCGTAGAAGCGATAGACTCCCGGCCCCTCGGGCAGTTCGTCCGGCAGGTCCTGCGGCAGCTGCGCCGGCACCAGCACATCGGCGAGCACGGCCTCGGCCGCCGCCCGCAACGGCTCCGGCAACCCCTCGTCGGCGAAGGCGCTGAGCAGGTCCCGCAGCACGCGCGCATCGCCAAGGGCCCGATGGCGTGCCTCGCAATCGAGGCCGTAGCGACCGATCAGCGCATCCAGGCTGTGCCGCGGATGCTCGGGATGCAGGCGGCGCGAGAGCTTGACGGTGCACAGGGTCCGCGCCTGCCAGCGAATGTCCAGTCGCCTCAGTTCCGCCTTGATGAAGCCGTAGTCAAAGCGGGCGTTGTGCGCGATGAAGAGTCGCCCGTCAAGCCGCCGGAGCAGCTCGGCCGCGACATCCTCGAAGCGTGGCGCATCGGCGACCATGGCATCGTCGATGCCCGTGAAGCCGGCGATCGTGCCCGGAATGCGGACCCCGGGATTGACCAGCGTCGACCACTCCTCGATCCCGCCGTCCCGGTCGATCGTGACCACGCCGATCTCGATGATCCGGCTGTAGGCCGGATTGCCGCCGGTGGTCTCGAGATCCACGCACGCAAGGTCGCGATTAAGCAGCACGGCGAGCGACGGCCCGCCGCGCACACCGTCCGGCCGGGCGCGATCCGCCACCGCGGTCAGGAGCCCGCCGGGCGCAGGGTCGGGGCGAGGACAGCGACGAACCGTGGATCCCGCATCAGCTGAGATCAAACCAGGTGGCCTTGAGCTCGGTGTACTTGTCGAGCGCATGCAGCGACTTGTCACGGCCGTTGCCCGACTGCTTGTAGCCGCCGAACGGTACCGTCATGTCGCCACCGTCGTAGCAGTTGACCCAAACGCTGCCCGCCCGCAGCGCCCGGGACACCCGGTGCGCCGTCGAGACGTCCCGCGTCCAGACCGACGCCGCGAGGCCGTAGATCGTGTCGTTCGCGATCCGCACCGCCTCGGCCACGTCGGTGAAGGTCATCGCCGACAGCACGGGCCCGAAGATCTCTTCGCGGGCGATGGTCATGTCGGCCGTGACGCCGGAGAACACGGTGGGCTCGACGAAGTAGCCGCCGGAATCCGCGCGCTGGCGCCCGCCGCCGAGCGCGAGCGTCGCGCCCTCGGCCCTGCCCTTGGCGATGTAGCCGAGCACGGTGTTGAGCTGAAGGTCATCGACGATCGCACCGACCTGGGTCGCGGGATCGAGCGGGTCGCCGAGCTTGAGGCTCCGGCCGACGGCAATCACCTTGTCGAGGAACGGCTCGCGGATGCTCTCGTGCACGAGCAGGCGGGAGCCCGCCGTGCAGACCTCGCCCTGGTTGAAAAAGATGGCCCAGGCGGCTGCCGTGGCGGCGCGATCGAGGTCACCGACGTCGGCGAGGACGATGTTCGCCGACTTGCCGCCGCACTCGAGGTACACCCGCTTCATGTTCGACTGGCCGGAATAGTTCAGCATGAGCTTGCCGGTGCGGGTCGAGCCGGTGAACGCCAGCACGTCGACATCCATGTGCAGCGCGAGCGCCTGACCCGTGGTCTGGCCGAAGCCCGGCACGACGTTCAGGACGCCGGCGGGGAGGCCCGCCTCGGTGGCGAGCGCCGCGATCCGGATGGCGGTCAGCGGGCTCTTCTCCGACGGCTTGAGCACCACCGAGTTACCGGCGGCGAGCGCCGGGCCGATCTTCCAGCAGGCCATGATCAGCGGGAAGTTCCACGGCACCACCGCGCCGACCACGCCGATCGGCTCGCGGGTGATGAGACCGAGTTCCGCGGGCCCCGTGGGTGCGACCTCGTCATAGATCTTGTCGATGGCCTCGCCGTACCAGGCAATGCAGTTCGGCGCGGAGCGCAGATCGACGTTGAGGCTGTCCGAAATCGGCTTGCCCATGTCCAGCGTTTCGAGGAGGGCGAGTTCCTCGCGATTGGCCTCCATGAGTTCGGCGAAACGGCGCAGCACGAGTTTGCGCGCCTTCGGCGGCGTCCGCGCCCAACTGCCCTGCTCGAACTCCCGGCGCGCGGCACGGACCGCGAGATCCACGTCCGCGGCCTGGCAGTGCGCGACCTCGGTGAGCACCGTGCCGGTCGCGGGATTGATGCAGGGGAAGGTCTCGCCGGCCACGGCGGGTACGTAGCGACCGTCGATGTAGGCCCGGCCCTCGATCGTCAACGCCGCGGCGCGGGCCGCCCAGCCGGCCGCCGTCTGCGGCGTATTCCCCTTGTCAGTCATGCGCTTACCCTTCGGAAAAACGACCCATTGCTCAGGTCCGGATGATCGCACAGTCGGCCCGCTCCGGGCAGCGCCGAACGCGGCCGTCAGTGCCCCGCGCCGTGGTCCGCGAGCAGCGCGGCGATCGCCGCGAAATCGACGTTGCCGCCGCTCAGGATCACGCCGGCGCGGGCACCGAAGGCGCCCGCCGGCGACTCGAGAAACGCCGCGACCGGCACCGCGGCCGAGGGTTCGATGACGACCTTGAGGTAGTGCCACACGAGTCGCATGGCTTCGATGATTCCGGCCTCGGACACCGTGACGATGTCATCGACGTCGCGGTTAATCAGCGCAAAGGTGCGGTCCGACAGTTCCCCGCGCAGGCCGTCGGCGATCGTGCGCGGCAGGCCCGCCGGCAACCGCCGCCCGGCGGCGAAGCTCGCGGCCGCGTCTGCCGCACCGGCCGGTTCCGCGCCGATCACCCGCGTCCCGGGCCAGAGCGCCCGCGCCGCGAGGGC
>CAITAM010000104.1 GCA_903890265.1 uncultured Pseudomonadota bacterium
GCGGCACGCGGCCGGAGCGGCCAGGCCACGAGCGCCAGGCAGACGAGCAGCGAGGCAAGTCCGAGCGCATCGAAGAATCCCCACCAGCGGCCGGCACCCGGGGCGGACAGCGCCGCCGCGACGAGCGCGATCCCGGCGAGAAGGAGCGCGACGACGGCGCGGTCGGGCGTCACCGGGGGCCGCCGCGCGATCGGCTCACCGTCAGGAAGCCTGCGGCCGGGCGCGGCCCTCGAGGTACTCCTGCAGCGAGGCGACACCGAGGCGCTTCGCCTCGAACAGACTCTCGAGGTGCTCGCGCGAATTGACGAGACCCCGGGCGCGCAGCGTGCCACTGGCATCGATCAGCGCCGCGAACGGCAGGCGCCCGACCTTGAAGGCGATGCCGAGCGGCGCCGAAATCACGAACGGGAACGCACCGAGGTCCTCGCGCGCCACGTAGCCCGCCTGCGTCGCCTCGTCGCCGTCGCTCGCGAGCACGATCTCAAGCCACGGGGCCTCGCTGCGCCGGCTCGACTTCAGCACCGGCAGCAGCGTCTTGCACACCGGGCAGGTGGGCGAGACGAACACGAGGAGCGTCGAGCGGCCGTCCTCGCGGGGCGTGCCGATGGCATGGCGGCGACCGTCGCGATCCAGCACCTCGAGCGTGGGCGCGAGCTCACCGATCACCGGGCCCTTGCCCATCATGAGCGCCCCCGCGGGCGCGATGCGCTCGTGCAGCACACCCACCTGGCGCGCGAGGGCAAGCACCGTGAGCGCGAGCGCCAGCACGAGGATCCACAAGAGGACCTGCGAAACAACGAGGGGGTTCATCAGTGGTCGACTCCGTGGCCGGCGGCGGGATGCGTGTACAGGCGATCGAGCGTGAGGTAGAGGAGCGCAAAGCCGAGCACCGCGCCGAGCACGGTCGCGCCGTCGCCGGGCGTGAGCAGACGCGGCGCGGTGCCGGCGGCGAGCGCCAGTCCCGCGAGCGACAGCCCCGCATTGCGCCAGACCATGTAGCCCGTGATCGGCCGCCGCTCGCCGGGCCCGGCGCAGCCGCAGTCAAGGTCGCGCCGGCCGCGCGCCAGGTTGACCGCCATGGCCAGACCGTACACGGCAAAGAGTGCACCGGCCGCGAGCCCGCCGAGCGGTCGTGTCCGGCTGAAGAGGAGCGCGAGACCGCTCAGCCCCTCGCCGACCGGCAGCAGCAGCGACAGCACCGCATTGAGCGCGGGAGGCAGGAGATCGTAGGCATCAAGCACGGCGCGAAACTCGGCACGCGCGCCGAGCTTGCCGACGGCGGCATGCCAGAGCAGCGTCGTCAGGAGGAGCGCGAGGGTGAGCGAAAAAACGGGGTCGAGCATCGAGTATCCACGGCAGCGTGCGGGTGCGCGCGAAGCGCCGCATGATAGCACCGCCGGGGTCCTACCCAGCCCGCGCGGCGGTCCAGCACAGCGCCCGGCCCCGCGCGGCGCGCTAGAACGTGCGCTGCTCGGCGAGCGACTCGCCGTCGAAGCGGTAGATGACGTCCGCCGAGGCCGCCGCGGCC
>CAITAM010000105.1 GCA_903890265.1 uncultured Pseudomonadota bacterium
CCGGCGGCGCTGACCGTTCGTCCGTGGCGCCGGTAAGCGGTGCCCGGCCGGCGTCCGCTGATGCCGGCGAGCGCGACGCGGCGCAGGCCCTGAAAAGCGCGGGCAACTACGGACAGGCCAGGGATGCGTTTCGGCGGCTCGCCGCGCGGCACCCCGGTGACGCCGACGCCTGGGCGGATGCCGCGGACTGCGCGGCGGCGGCGGCGGCCGGTAACCTCGAGGCCGGTGCCGAGGACCTCGAGCACGCGCTCGCGGCGTCGCCGGTCCACCCGAAGGCGCTGTGGCTCAAGGCGAGCCTTGAGCTGCAGCGGCGCCACTACTCGGCGGCGGTGGCTGTCTGGCAGCGGCTGCTCGACGTGCTGCCGCCCGGTTCCGAGGACCGGCGCACGGTAGAGGCCAATCTCGCCGAGGCAAAATCGCTGCTGGCGAGTAACGGTAAGGCGGGAGGCTGAGTCGATGGCGACGGTGGCGAGCAGCGTGGCGAGTTCCGTGGCGGCGGCCGGACGGGAGAAGCGGGCCCCGGTCATTACGCTGACCAGGCTCTGGTTCGCCTTCGTCACCGCCGTGCTGGTGGTGGGCTGGTTCCTGCCGCTCGACCGCTACCTGTCGCCCCGGGAGGGAGTCGGCTACTGGCTCGGTATCACCGGTGGCTCGATGATGCTGTTGCTGCTGATCTATCCGCTGCGCAAGCGTGTCGCCTCGCTGCGCTTCATCGGTAACTCGCGGGCGTGGTTCCAGGTGCACATGGCGCTCGGGCTGCTGGGCCCGTTGTGCATCCTCTACCACTGTCTGTACCGGCTGGGCGCCACCAACAGCAACGTGGCGCTCATCTGCATGCTCGTCGTGTCCGGCAGTGGCGTGATGGGGCGTTACCTCTATTCGCGCATCCACCACGGCCTGTACGGCCGCCAGGCCACCTTGCAGGAACTGCGTGACGAGGCGGCGCGCCTGCGTGAGGAAACCTCCGGGGCATCGAAGTTCCTGCCCGATCTCGCCGCCCGCCTCGAGGCGAGCGAGCGGCGGATCGACAGCCGCGTGCCGCTCGTGCCGAAGGCCGTGACGGCATCGCTGCGCTACCGCCTCGAACGGCTCCGGCTGCACCGGTACGTACGCCGGACGCTGGACGCTGCCAGCCGTGACTCAGCGCTCGTGGCCGAACACGCGGGCGGTCTAGGCGCGACGGCGCGCCGCTACGCCGACCAGCGACTCAGTGCGGCGCGGCGGGTCGCGGAGTTCGAGGCGTGCGCGAGGCTCTTCGGGCTGTGGCACGTGCTGCACGTGCCACTGTTTTTCATGCTGCTGTTCGCCGGTATCGCGCACGTCATCGCCGTGCACCTGTACTGACGAGGGGCATGCGGGCGACCGGGACCTCAGGGGATCCGGATGCGCCCGCCGGCGCCGGGTGCCGGCCCCGCGCCTGTCTCAGGCACGATGATCGACGAAGCGGCCTCGCGGCGCATCTGCTGCAGCTCGCGCATGGTTTCGTCCATGGCAATCTTGGCCGCATCGGCGAAGCCGGCCGCTGCGCCGCCAAGGTCGGTGGCGTCGATCTCAAACGTGATCGGCAGGGTGCCCATCGGCGTCATCACGGATATCTGGCCGACGAAGCTTATCGCGCGCGTCGGGTCGGTCGTGCCATCGGCCCGCACTGGCGTGAGCTGGCGAATGGTACCGACGCGACGATCGGAGAAGAGATCCTCGCGGTAGAGGTTGCTGGCATCGAAGGTCGGCTCGGCTGCGGCGTTCATACGGGTCTCCGGCTGGAATGTGCGCACCGTACCAGAGCGCTGCGTCCGGCAGAAGCAGCCGCCCTCCCGGGCGGCGGACGGTCCGCGCGGCAGGCGACTTTACGGGGGCGGCCGCAGTACACTGCCGACCGCCTCCGTTGCCGAGTACAGCGTGGTCGATCGTTTTTCCTCTGCCGTCCCCGCGTCGCCGGCGCTTGGCCGCCTGATCGTGGATCTGGACGCGCTGGTCTCCAACTACCGAAGCCTGTGCCGGCTCGCGCCGGGCCGCACCGTCGCGGCCGTCGTCAAGGCCGATGCCTACGGCCTTGGTGCCGAGGCCGTGTCGATGGCCCTTGCCGCGGCTGGCTGCGAGACCTATTTCGTCGCCACCGTTGATGAGGCGCTCGGCCTGCGCGCACGCCTGCCCGCGGCCGTCATTTACTCGCTCGGCGGCGTGCCCGGCGACAGTGCGCCGCAGCTTGCCGCCGCGCGGATCCGACCGGTACTGAATTCGCTCAGCGATGCCTCGAAGTGGGCAGCTGTCGGCCGCGAACACCCGGCCGCGCTGCAGATTGACACGGGCCTCACCCGTTCCGGGTTCGATGCGGACGAACTCGGCGAGCTACTCGCCGTCCCCGGTCTGCCGGCAAGGCTCAATCTGGCGCTGTTGCTGACCCACTATGCGTGTGCGGACGAGCCGGAGCGGCCGGAGAATCGCCGCCAGCTCGAGGCCATGGGCGTGCTTGCCGCGGCCGTCGGTCCCCTCCCGACCAGCATCGCGAATTCCTCCGGCGTGCTGCTCGGGCCGGACTTTCAGGGCGACGTCGTGCGCCCGGGTCTCGCGCTGTACGGGGGCATCGCGAACCCTGGTTCCGCGTTTGCGCTGCGCGAGGTCGTGCGCCTCGAGGCCCGTGTCCTGCAGCGTCGACGCGTCGCCACGGCCCGCCGCGTGGGCTACGGCGCCGCGGCCGAGGTTCCCGCCGGGACGACCCTGGCCGTGCTCGGGGTGGGCTACGCGGACGGCTATCCGCGCTCGCTCGGCGACGGGGTCGGCAGCGCACTGGTCGATGGGCGGCCGGCGCCCGTGGTCGGACGGGTGTCCATGGACCTGACCGTCATCGACGTCAGTCGGCTGCCGGCCACGGCGGCGGCGGAGGGAGACTACGTCACGCTCCTCGGCGGCGGCCTCGCGCTGGAGGACGTTGCGCGTGCGGCCGGCACGATCGGCTACGAGCTGCTGACCGGCATCGGCGGCCGCGTACGGCGCGAATACCGGCCGGTGCGCTAGCCGCCGCCCAGCATCTTCATCACGACCACCGAGCGGTGCTCGGCGCTGAACGTGCGCGTGATCTCGCGCTCCAGTGCGGCAAAGACCGCGCCGATCTCGCCCGACACCTGCGTGCTCATCGCGTTACGGTCGACGGTCAGTTCCGGGTAGGTCAGCAACGCCTCGATGAAGGCCCTGATGGGCGGCACGTAATCGCCTGCCAGCGGGTACAGGCTGATATCGACGGCAATACGCATGCGCGGCTCCTCGGGTTCGGCGGTCAGCGCAGCGGCAGTGCGCGGGATTTTTGCACCGTGCGCAGCGCGAAGCTTGAGTGGACGCGCGACACGTGCGGCAGGCTTGTCAGCTGCTGGCTGTGCACGCGCTCGAAATCGGCGGTGTCGGCCACCACGACCCGGAGCAGGTAATCGTACTCGCCGGACATGAGGTAGCACTCCATGACCTCGGGTATCCGGCAGACCGCCTCCTCGAAGGCCGACAGATCCGCACGCTCCTGCCGCTCGAGCGTGATGCTGACGAACACGTTGACCGGCAGGCCCGCGCGCGGCTGGTTCACCACCGCCGCGTAGCCCTCGATGAGGCCGTCTTGCTCCAGCCGGCGCACGCGCCGCAGGCACGCCGATTCCGACAGGTTGACCCGGGCGGCCAGCTCACTGTTCGTGATGCGGCCCTCGGTCTGCAGGACCTCGAGCAGGCTGCGGTCGTAGCGGTCAAAAGACATGGCAGAATTTTGCATGAAAGTGGTTCGAAGCAACAGATTATTGCTCGAGACGGCGTTTTGCTGCGCTGCGTTTGCAAGATTGCTTCATGAATCGACGCTACATTGTGATCAGGAATTCTCGGCGTGCGCGACCGCGTGCGCCCACCGCAACCTGCCACGGAGGCTCACTCAATGCGTATCGGCGTCCCCAAGGAAATCAAGGTCCACGAGTACCGGGTTGGTCTCACGCCGGCGGGTGTGCGCGAGCTCGTGGGTGCGGGCCACAGCGTCACCGTCGAGACCCGCGCGGGTCTCGGTGTCGGGTTTGATGATGCCGCCTACACGGCGGCGGGCGCGACCATCGCCGCGACCGCGGCCGACGTCTTCGCCGGTGCCGAGCTCGTCGTCAAGGTGAAGGAACCGCAGCCCGCCGAGTGCAGGATGCTGAAAAAGGGCCAGGTGCTGTTCACTTACCTGCACCTTGCCGCCGACAAGGATCAGGCCGTCGCGCTCGCGCAGTCGCAGTCGACCTGCATTGCCTACGAGACGGTCACGGCCGCGGACGGCTCGCTGCCGCTGCTGACGCCCATGTCGGAAGTGGCGGGGCGGATGTCGATCCAGGTCGGTGCGACGGCGCTGCAGAAGGCCAACGGCGGCTCGGGCGTACTGCTTGGTGGCGTGCCGGGCGTCCCGCCTGCCAAGGTGGTCATCCTGGGTGGTGGCGTGTCCGGTACCCACGCCGCCGAGATGGCGGTCGGCCTGCGCGCGGACGTGACCGTGGTCGACCGCTCGGTGCGCCGCCTGCGCGAGTTGCAGACCCAGTTTGGCAATCAGCTGAAAACGGCCTACTCGACCCTGCATACCATCGAAGGACTCGTGCGCGAGGCCGACCTCGTGGTCGGCGCGGTGCTCGTCACGGGCGCCGCCGCACCGAAGCTCGTCACCGCGGCGATGGTCAAGCAGATGCGACCGGGCTCGGTGCTGGTCGACATCTCGATCGACCAGGGTGGCTGCTTCGAAACCAGCCGGCCGACCACACACGCCGAGCCGACCTACGTGGTCGATGGCGTCGTTCACTACTGCGTGACCAACATGCCGGGCGCGGTGGCCCGCACGTCGACGCTCGCACTCACCAACGCCACGCTGCCTTACGTGCGCGCACTGGCCGACCACGGCTGGGAAAAGGCGCTGGCAGCCGACGCGGGCTTCGCGAAGGGGCTGAACGTGCACGCGGGCGACGTCACCTACGAGGCGGTCGCCAAGGACCTCGGCCTGCCCTACAAGGCCTACGTCGCCGCCCGCTGAGCGACAGGGCGCCGCGCAAACGACAACGGGGGCCGAATGGCCCCCGTTGTCATTGCGGGCTGGGCGTCGGCAGGGGCATCCGCCCGCTGCCCGACGCCCCGGACGGTCAGTCCTCGTGGTCCTCGAAGTCGTCCTCGTCGTCGTCATGACCGTGGCCGCCCGGGCCGTGCACGTGGCCGTGCTCCAGTTCCTCGGTGGTCGGTTCGCGCACGCCCGCCACCTCGACCTCGAAGTTGAGGTTCTGGCCGGCCAGCGGATGGTTGCCGTCGATCGTCACCATGTCGCCCTGGACCCGGGTGACCACCACGGCGCGCGGCCCGTCTTCGGTCTGGGCGTGGAAGCGCATGCCGGGCTTGACGTCCGCGCCTTCAAAGGCGCGGCGGGGCACCGCCTGGACCAGCGTCGGGTCGTGCGGCCCGTACGCCTTGTCGGCCGGCACCGCGACCGAGAGCTTGTCGCCGGCCGCACGGCCGACGAGCGCTTCCTCCAGCCCGGGAATCAGGTTCCCGTTGCCGTGGAGATACGCAAGCGGTTCATCCGCTTCGGATTTATCGAGCACCTCGCCGGCGTCATTGCGGAGCACGTAGTGCAGCATGACGACCTTATCCTGACCGATCTGCATGGCCTTGACCCCTGAACTGGTGGCGCGGCTATGCGCGCGGACGGCGCGAGCATACCTGCTTGGCACGGCCACCGCTCGACAGTTTCGCCCGCTCAGCGCGCCGGGCCGCCGAGCGGGTGCTGGCTGTAGTCGCCAACGAGCGTTGCACCGCCGAGGGTGAGGTACAGGGTGCGGTCGGCGACCGACAGGTCGAGGTCCATCCGCCGGTCGAGTCCGCCGACCAGGCTGTCGAGGAGTGCCGGATCGATGGCCCGCACGTCGATGCTCTCCGCGCGATGGATGCGCTCGCCGCGCCAGCGGGCGAGCGCCTGGTCGACGCCGCGGTGCAGGTAGACCGCGACGCGGTCCGCGCTCTTCGTCGCCTTGTGCAGGCGGCTCGCCTCCGGCGTGCCGACCTCGATCCACGCCTTGAGCACCCCGGTAAGGTCATGGACCGTGATGGCCGGCTGGTCGGTATCGGAGATGCCGCGCGAAAAGGCGATGCCCTCGGTGTACTCGAGGCAGTAGGCGAGCACGCGCGTGCAGAGGAATTCCGCCGTCTCCGACGGGTGTCGCGCCACCTTGAGCTGCAGCGTCTCGTACACCTGACGGTCGGAGTCCGACAGGCGTATCTCGAAGCTGTAGATCGTCGCACCGAGCGCCACGTCAGACTCCCTGAGGCCCGTCCGGCTCAGCCGGGCGGGCGGTGCTCGACCAGGTCGCGGACCACGGACGGATCGGCCAGCGTTGACGTGTCGCCGAGCTGGTCGGTCTCGTTGGCGGCAATCTTGCGCAGGATCCGGCGCATGATCTTGCCGCTGCGGGTCTTCGGCAGCCCCGGCGCCCACTGGATCACATCGGGGCTGGCGATGGCCCCGATTTCCTCGCGCACGGTCTTGCGCAGTTCGGCCTGCAGATCGGCGGAGGGCGTGAAGCCTGCCTTCAGGGTCACGTAGGCGTAGATGCCCTGGCCTTTGATGTCGTGCGGGTAACCCACCACCGCTGCCTCGGCGACCGCCGGGTGCGCCACCAGCGCGCTCTCCACCTCAGCCGTGCCCATGCGGTGGCCGGACACGTTGATGACGTCGTCGACGCGCCCCGTGATCCAGTAATAGCCGTCTTCGTCGCGCCGCGCGCCGTCGCCCGTGAAATACCGGCCCGGGTACGTCCTGAAGTAGGTATCGATGAAGCGCTGGTGGTCACCGTAGACGGTACGCATCTGGCCCGGCCAGCTGTCATCGAGCACGAGATTGCCCTCGGACGGGCCGTCGAGCGTCGTGCCGTTGGCGTCGACCAGCGATGGCCGGATGCCGAAGAACGGGCGGGTCGCGGAGCCTGGCTTCAGGGCCGTCGCACCCGGCAGCGGCGTGATCAGGATGCCGCCGGTCTCGGTCTGCCACCAGGTATCCACGATCGGGCAGCGGCGCTCGCCGACGACCCGGTGGTACCACTCCCAGGCCTCGGGGTTGATCGGTTCGCCGACCGAGCCGAGGAGCCTCAGCGACTGGCGCGAGTGGCGCGTGACGAAGCCGTCGCCCTCGCGCATCAGCGCACGGATCGCCGTTGGCGCGGTGTAGAACACCGTCACCCGGTGCTTGTCACAGACCTCCCAGCAGCGCCCCGCGTCGGGGAAGGTCGGCACACCCTCGAACATCAGCGTGGTGGAGCCGTTGGCCAGCGGGCCGTAGACGACGTAGCTGTGGCCGGTGACCCAGCCGACGTCCGCCGTGCACCAGAAGATGTCGTCCGGGCGTATGTCGAACACGGTCGCGAAAGTGTGTGCGGCGTAGACGAGGTAGCCGCCCGTGGTGTGCAGTACGCCCTTCGGTTTGCCGGTGGAGCCTGACGTGTACAGGATGAACAGCGGGTCCTCGGCATTCATCGGCTCCGGCGGGCAGTCGGCCGGGGCTTTCGCCAGCAGGTCCTCGTAGGACAGGTCGCGACCGGCCGTCATCGGTACCGCACCGCCGGTCCGGCGCACGACGAGCACGTGTTCGACCGGCATGTCCGGGTGGTGGCTGAGCGCGACGTCGACGTTTGCCTTGAGCGGGACTTTCTTCGCGCCCCGCAGGCCCTCGTCGGCCGTGATAACGAGCTTTGAGCCGCAATCGACGATGCGGCTCGCGAGCGATTCGGGCGAGAAGCCACCGAACACGATCGAGTGGATGGCGCCGATTCGGGTGCAGGCGAGCATCGCGACCGCCGCCTCCGGGATCATCGGCAGGTAGAGCGTGACCCGGTCCCCGCGGCGCACGCCAAGCCCCTTCATGACGTTGGCCAGGCGACAGACCTGCTCGTGCAGTTCGCCGAAGGTGATGTGCCGCGAGGCCGACGGGTCATCGCCCTCCCAGATGATGGCCGTCGCATCCCGCTTGGTGGCGAGGTGCCGGTCAAGGCAGTTCGCGCTGACGTTGAGCTCGCCGTCGTCAAACCAGCGGATCCGGAAGTCCTCGACCGCAAACGACACGTCGCGAACGCGGGTAAAGGGCTTCATCCAGTCAAGGCGCTGGCCGATCCGGCGCCAGTAGGCGTCGGGGTCGGAAACGCTTGCCGCGTACTCCTCGGTGTACTGTGCTGCAGAGCAGCGCGTGTGCGCGGCATAGGTTGGCGGTACGGGGTAAACCTGGCTCATAGACTGTCCTCGCTCGATCGCGCCCGGGCGCATTTCACCGCGGATGGCGCTCCTGTCTCATGGTTGCACAGTGCCCGTCGTGGCACTACCCCGGGAAAGCCGCAGTCGCGTGGTCGCCGCTCCCGTTTGCAGTCCGGCCGTCATTCGCCCTACGCTCGGGTGCTGGCGCCGCATCGAGCGGGGCCCGTATCACGATTCGGGGGAGTCACGTATGAAGAGCACGCCGACCGTCGACTGGGATGCGGTCATTGCCGACCCGCGGTTCCAGACGCTGCACCGCAAAAAACAGGCCTTCCTGACCGGGCTGATGATTTTTTCCGTCGCCTATTATTTTGCCCTGCCCATTGGCGCCGCCTATTTCCAGGATTTCTTCCGGATCCGCGTCTGGGGCGTACTTAACGTGGGGCTGCTCTTTGCCCTGTCGCAGTTCGTCGTCGCGTGGTTGCTGGCGTTCGTCTACGAGCGCCGGGCCTCGGGCGAGTTTGATGCCCTGGCGGCCGAAGTCGCGGCCGCCCACCTGAAGTCGGGAGTCTGAGCCATGCCTACCCTTCGTCACGCAGCGGCGCTCCTGCCGGCCTTCCTGCTGCCCGCGGTCAGCCGCGCGGCGGATGTCAGCGCAGTCAGTCCGGAGTGGCAGCCGCTCGCCTTCAGCGTATTCGCCGCCATCATTCTGGCGACGATCTACGTCACCTACGTGGCCGCGAAGCGCGTTCGCTCAGCGTCCGACTTCTACACGGCGGGTGGCGGCATCTCCGGCCTGCAGAACGGCTGGGCCATTGCCGGTGACTACCTGTCCGCCGCCTCGTTCCTCGGCATTGCCGGGCTGATTTCGCTCTACGGCTACGACGGCTTCATGTACTCGGTGGGCTTCCTCGTCGCCTACGTGACGGTCCTGCTGCTGATCGCCGAGCCGTGCCGGAACATCGGCAAATACACCCTGTCCGACATTCTCGCCTACCGTAACGACCCGAAGCTCAGTCGGGTGTTCGGCGCGATCTCGGTCATCACCGTGTCGACGTTTTACCTTACGGCACAGATGGTCGGTGGCGGCGTGCTGGTAAAGACGCTGATCGGCATCGACTACGAAGTGTCGGTGATTGCGGTCGGTATCCTGATGCTCGCTTACGTGCTGTTCGGCGGCATGGTGGCAACGACGTGGGTACAGATCATCAAGGCGGTGCTGCTCGTCATTGCCTCGCTCGTGATCGTGATGCTCGTGTGGACGCCCTACGGGTTCTCGCTGCCAGCCTTCATGGCCGACGTGGTCGGGGACGCGAAAGTGCAGGCCAGGGTCGCGACGCTGCTTGGCGACGCCGCCAAGACGATGACCCCTGCGGAACTCGGGCAGCGGTTCCTGGAGCCCGGGCTCTACTACAAGGTGCCCATCGACCAGATCTCGCTCGCGATGGCGCTCGTGTTCGGCACCGCGGGTCTGCCGCACATCCTGATGCGCTTTTTCACGGTGCGCAGCGCCCAGCAGGCGCGTAAGTCCGTGCTCTGGGCCATGGCGATCATCGGCGGCTTCTACGTCCTGACGCTGTTTCTCGGTTTCGGCGCCGCGCATCTCGTCGGCCCGGCGAGCATCGCGGCAGTCGATGCCGGGGGCAACATGGCCGGACCTCTGCTCGCGCAGTTCCTTGGCGGCGGTCCGAACTCATTCCTTGGCAACTTCTTCTTGGCCTTTGTCTCCGCAGTGGCGTTCGCAACGATCGTCGCGGTCGTCGCGGGCCTTGTGCTCGCGTCCGCGTCGGCGATGGCTCACGACCTCTACGTCGGCGTGGTTCGTGCCGGCCACGACGTGCCGGCCAGCGAACAGGTGTCGGCGGCCCGGGTCGCCACGGTGATCGTCGGCGCGCTCGCCATCGCCATCGGCATTGCCGCCAAGGGGCAGAACGTGGCGGTCCTCGTGGGCCTCGCGTTTGCAGTCGCGGCCAGCGCCAACTTCCCGTGCATCCTGCTGACCCTCTACTGGCGCCGCTCCAATACCGGCGGAATGGTCGCGGGCATGCTGGTCGGGACCATCGTCGCGGTGGGACTGACGCTCGTGTCGCCGAACCTCACGTACCCGAAGGCGGTGCGCGCCGCGGCGCACAAGGTGCTCGATGCGGCGCCGGCGAAGCGCGCTGCCATCGATGCCGTGCTCGCGGCGCCGGACGCTGCACCCGCCACCGTGCAGAAGGCGCGCAAGGACGCGGCCGCACTCGACAAGGCGGTCGCCAAGGCGGAAGGGGACCTGAAGAAGGTCGAGGGCGAAGAGACCTCCTTCATGGGCCTCGAGAAGCCGCTGATAGACCTCAAGAATCCCGGCATCATCTCGATCCCGCTGGGCTTTCTCGCGGTCATCCTGGGTTCGCTGCTGACCCGAGACCGGCGTGCAGAGTCGACGTGGAACGAGGTCTACGTGCGGCAGAACACCGGGCTGCTCATCAACACCGCGGCCAAGCACTGACGCCGGCTGCGACGGGGGCGGTGAAGCCGGGTGCTTCACCGCCCGTGGGCGCTCAGTGCTCGAGTGCCCAGCGCACCAGCGCGTCGATCACGCGATCGCCATCGCCGTATTCCGCGCCCGGGTGGTTGACGAAGACACTGACGGCGAACTGGCGACCGCTGTCGCCGGTGACGTAGCCCGCGAGGGCAGCGACGTCGCGCAGGTGGCCGGTCTTCATCCGGACCCGGGCGTCGGTCTTGGCCTCGCGGAAGCGGTGCTTCAGCGTGCCGTCATCGCCACCGATGGGCAGGGACGCGGCGAGTTCGGGGTAGTAACGGCTCCTTGCGGCGGATAGCAGCACGTCGTTCATGCAGGTCGCGCTGATCTTGGTGGTCCGCGACAGGCCCGAGCCGTTATCGATGACGAGTTCGGGGCAGCTGACGCCACGCTTCGTCAGCCAGTCGGCGATGACCGTCGCACCCTTGGCCAGCGTGCCGGGCGCTCCGCTGCGTTCGACGGCGAGCGACAGGAGCAGGCTGCGCGCCATCGGATTGATGCTGAATTTGTTGACGAGCCGGATCACCTCGGCAAGGGTCATTGACTCGTAGCTGAACAGCTGCCGCGCGGTGGCCGGCACGGGCGCGATTTTGAGCCCGCCGCCGATCGTGCCCCCTGCGTTGCGGAAGTAAGTAACGAAGGTGCCGTAGGCGAACTCCGGGGCGCGCATCACGGCCCGCCGCAGCAGCACGCCGTCGCAGCGCATGGACAGCGATCCCGCGACGGCTATCTCGTCCGGCGCCTCGTCCTCAAAGCGCAGCCCGTGGGCACCGCTGCGGCAGCCGGTCTGCAGGGGCTTGATCCGGTTGACGACCTTGAAGTTGGCGGGCGTCGGGTCGAGCACGACCGCGATCCGCCCCTTGTCGACCATCGTTCGGAACTCGACGGTCTGCAGGTTGACGAGCAGGGCCGACGGCAGGACGTTATAGGTCTTGTAACCCTTGCCGTCGAAGTCGTCGGGATCCGCGGTCTGCGCTTCGAACAGCGTGTCGTCGATGACCACGTCGCCGTCAATCTGGCTGATGCCCCGCAGACGGACCTCGCGCGCAAACCGCTCCCATCGCTCCGCCGACATGAACGGGTCGCCGCCGCCCTTGATCACGAGGTCGCCCTTGAGGTGCCCGCCCTCGACCGGCCCGGTGGCGAAGGCATGGGTCAACCAGACGAACGTCGGCCCGAGTTCATCGAGCGCGGCATAGGTTGTGACCAGCTTGATGGTCGATGCGGGACTGCGATCCGTCTTCGGGTTCAGGGCGTAGATCGTTTCGCCTGACTGGACGTCGCGTACCACGGCGCTGACGGCGCCCGCCGGTATGCGGGTCTGGGCAAGGGCCTGCTGCACGGTGGCCGGCATCGTGTCGGCGGGCGCCGCGGCGAGCGCGGCGCTGGCCTGCAGGAGGAGAA
>CAITAM010000106.1 GCA_903890265.1 uncultured Pseudomonadota bacterium
CCCAGCAGCCAATGGACCAGTCAGCACTGCAGGGCAGCAGCCCAGGGCAGTGTCTCCTGACGTCGCAGCACAGCGAGCGGCAGCTGACCCCGGCGCTGCTGATGCAAGCGCTGTGCCAGAGGCAGGTGGCGTGCCGGCAGCGTTACGGCGCCTGCGGCACCCACTGGTAGCCGGCGCCGCCCGCCTTGACCCGGCCGATGCCGGGGTACGGGAAGTGCACCGAGAACACGAGTTCCTGGTCCTTGGCGAGCTTCGCCAGCGTGTCGCGCCGTGTCGCCTTCGCGACCGGCGAATCGCTGTCAAAGCCCATCGTCCACTCCGGCTTCTGCAGCGACACGACCGAGCTGTGCGCGAGGTCACCGATGTCGAGGAGGCGATGGGAACCGGACACCACCTCGTAGCCGACGTGACCCGGCGTGTGCCCGGCGAGCAGCACCGGGGTGATGCCCGGTACCACGGCCTTGCCGGCCTCGCAGGTCTCGACGTGGCCGTCGATCGCCTTGGCCACGCTCGCCGCGTCCTCGCGGTCCTTCATGAAGTTCCACTCCGCCGCGGTCATGTGCACGGTGGCCTTCGGGAACGCGAGCTTGCCATCCGCATCGACAAGGCCACCGATGTGATCGCCGTGCGAGTGCGTGATAAGGACGTCGGTGACCTCGCCCGGCGACACGCCGGCTGCCTTCAGGCTCGCCATCAGCCCGCCGTTCACCTTCGGCCCGAGCCCGGTGTCGATCAGCACCACGTGGCTGCCGGTGCGCACGAGGAGCGCGCTGACGCTGAGCGAAATCCGGTCGTCCGGCTGGCCCGCCGCCTTCAGCACGGCGGCGACGGCATCGGCATTGACGTCCGCGCCAAAAATCTTGTTGTCGTTGTGGACGACGTACTGCGCATCGCGCAGCGAGACGAGCGTGAACTTGCCGAACTTGAACGTCTCGGCCGCCGGTTGCCCCGGCAGCACGCCAAAGCCGTCCTCGGCGAACGACAGCGAGGCGGCCAACAGACCGGCTACCGCGGCAGCGACACGAAGAGTACGCATGGGATCCTCCCTGACCATCACAATGAAACGGAAAGTATACCGCCGCGGCACGACCGTTCGGTGACCACGGCAGCGCCGGTCGCCTACCGTCCAGTGCAGGAAAGCCGCCGTTCTAGTGGGCCGCGTCCCGGCCGACCGAGCGGAGCATCGACACGGCCGCGTACACGATCACGATCGTGACGAGCCAGCGCATCAGCGGCAGGTGCGAGGCCACCGCGTTGACGAGCGGAAAGGCACACAGCGTGCCGACGATGCCGCCGAGCGCGAGGCCGACCGCGGCGCCGTGGGCGAAGCGCCCCGTCTTGAGGAAGGCGAGGCTCGCGATCGGGATCAGCATGCCGTCGCTGCCAATCATGATCGGGTAGGCCGCGATCGGGTGCATGCCAAGGAAACCGAGGATCACCATGGTCGGGGCGTAGTTACCGATGCCGATGCACATGAGGGCGCCGAACACGAAATTCGCGACCACCGCGACGACGAAGCGCCAGCCGGTCAGCGCCATCGCGGTGCCCGTCGGCAGCAGGATGCCGAGATTGGACAGCACGAAGAAGAAGGCCGCGATCAGGAGCGCGAGGCCCATGATCAGCTGGATACGCCGGCGTGGCATGCGACTGACGAAGCCCGCACCGAACCAGGCACCCGCGCCGGCGCTCGCCACCATGCAGGCGAGCAGCACGGGGTCCACCGTGACGGCGACGACGAACAGCAGCGAGCCGAGAAACGACGGCGCCGCGCTGCCGACGTTCATGGTGCCCGGGATCAGTTCGTCGGACGGCCGACCGCGCAGTTTGAACAGCGCCGTAATCTGCGCGTAGGAGCCGATGCCGAGCGTGTCGAAGAAATTGGCGACGATGCCGATCGCGAACTCGGCGGGCGCCGGCCGTTCGCTGAGGCCGCGCCGCCGCGCGACGAGCACCCAGGCGGCCAGCGCCGTGACGTTGACGGCCACGAGGCCGGCGTAGAGGAGGTACTGCGCGGAGGTCACGGGTCGCTCCCGGCGCCGGTCACCACTCCGTTCGCCCGGCGGGCTGCCCGGTCAGGGCCGGCGGGCGCGTACGGGTGTCGCACTACTCGCTGCTGAGGCGAACGATGAGTTCGTACAGGAACTGCCGTGAGTCCAGCAGCGCCTGGACCCGCACGCGCTCGTTCAGTCCGTGCATGTGACTGCCCTCCGCGTCGTGGAACAGACCCGTGAGGCCGTAGGTGGGAATGCCTGCCGCATTGAGGAAGCGGCCGTCGGTGGCGCCGGTGCTCATCGACGGCACCACGGCCACACCGGGCCAGAGCTTCGCCGCGACGTCAGTGATCGGTCGCATAATCCGCGGCGTCAGCGGCGGCACCGGCGCCTGCATGCCGGGCGTACCGGTGGGCCTTACCGAGACCCTGTCATCGCCAATGACCCGCACGAGCTCCGCCCGCACCGCATCGATCGGCACGCCCGGCAGGATGCGGCAGTTGACGTTCGCCTGGGCGCGCTGCGGTAAGGCGTTCGGCGCGTGCCCGCCGTTGCTCATCGTCGGCACGCAGGTCGTGCGCATTCGGCCGTTCCAGGCAGGGTCCGCCGACCACAGCCGCGCTGCCGCCGCCGCATCCTGCTCGTTCGCGAGCAGCGCGCGCATGTCCGCGGCCACGTCCGGCGCCACGAGCCTGGCCTCGGCCGTGAAATAGCCGCGCGTCACCTCGTTCAGGGCCACCGGGAACTGGTACTCGCCGACCCGCACCACCGCCCTGGACAAGCGCACCAGGGCATTCTCCCGGGTCGGTCGGGAACTGTGCCCGCCCGGATCGGTCACCTCGAGGATGAAGTCCTGGTAGACCTTCTCACCGGCCTGGATGCCCAGCGTGACGTGGCGCCCGTTCGCATCGAGCTCGCCCTCGCCGCCTTCGTTGAGCGCAAACTCCGCGGCCAGCACCTCGGGCCGCGTGGCGGTGAGGTGTTCCACGGTGTTGTACCAGTCCGCGGTTTCCTCGGCGCAGGTCAGCGCCAGCTTCAGGCCGCGCTTCGGTGCCTTGCCGGACTGCTTCATGCGGATCATGGTGTCGGTGATGACCGCGGCCATCGCCTTGTCGTCCGCGGTACCGCGTCCGTAGAAGAACCCGCCCTCCTCGACCAGCCGGAACGGGTCCCGCGTCCAGTCTTCGCGCTTCGCCTCGACCACGTCGAGGTGGGCCAGCAGGAGGATCGGCTTGAGTGCCGGATCCCGGCCGTGCAGCTCGGCGAGGAGGGCGCCGGCGCGCGGTTCGTCGGCCGGCGTCAGCAGCGACAGGTCCGGGTCGGCGTAGCCGGCGGCCAGGAGCCGTGCGCGCATCGCCTTGGCCGCCTCGGTGCAGCTGCCGACCGATCGGGTCGTGTTGATTTCGATGAGCTCGCGGAAGAGGGACCGGAACGCCGCCTCGTCCGCCGCGGGCGTCGCGGCGTGACTGGCGGTCATGACGGTTGCGGCGAGCAGCATCCCGGCAGCAGCGAGTTCGGGCAGGCGGGGCATTCGGATCCTCGATTCCAGCCAAGACGGCCGACGTTACGCTAGCCTCCGGGAAGCGCCAAGGGGTAGGGGCCCCGTGGCCCGCCGGGAGACTCGGGCATGCACTGCGCCGCAACAGGTCGGGTGATCGCGATCGCCGTGCTTGGCCTCGCCGCGTGCGTGCCGCCGGCACCGCCGCCGCTCGTCCACGCGGTCTACGTCTGGCAGCGCCAGTGGCAACCGCCGGTGAGCGAGGCATTGACGAGGGCCGCACCCCACGTCGCGGCGCTGCGCGTGCTGGCCGCGGAGATCGGTCCCGACGGCACCGAGGCGGTGGCGCGCGTCGACCTCGCCGCCCTGCAAGCCGCCGGCAGGCCGCTGACCGCCGTCGTCCGTGTCGATGGCCGCCTCGCACCGGCCGCCGCGCAGCTCACGGCCACCGTCGCCCGTGCCGTCGGCGTCTGGCGAACCAGCGGGCTGCCGCTTGCGGCCGTCGAGCTCGAC
>CAITAM010000107.1 GCA_903890265.1 uncultured Pseudomonadota bacterium
CGCGAGACGACGACGTTGTTGCGCTTCTGGTCGAGCTTGATGACCTTGAACTCGAGGACCTTGCCCTCGAGGTACGACGGGTCGCGGACCGGACGCACGTCGACGAGCGAGCCCGGCAGGAACGCGCGGATGTTCTCGATCTCGACGGTGAATCCGCCCTTGACGCGGCCGTTGATGATGCCGGTGACGACCTGCGCCTCGTTGAACGCGGTCTCGAGACGGGTCCAGGTGCGGGCGCGCTTGGCCTTCTCGCGCGACAGGCGGGTCTCGCCCGAGCCGTCTTCGACGGAATCGAGGGCGACTTCCACTTCTTCACCGACGCTGACCTCGAGCTCGCCACGCTCGTTCTTGAACTGCTCGGTGGGGATCACTGCCTCGGACTTGAGGCCGGCGCTGACGATCACGAAGTCGGGGCCGATCTCGACGACGGTGCCGGTCAGGATCTGACCCGGACGGAAGCGCTGGCTCGCGAGGCTCTGCTCGAACAGCTGGGCAAAACTTTCAGTCATGTGTATTCGCTCGTTCCCGGGCACAAGCCCGGCGTAGGTTCTCCGCCGTAAGACCGCTGGCGCGGCCCCCGTGCGGGGTTAGGTTCATGTTCGGACCCGACGGTCTGGCGACCCGGTCCACCCGTGTGCCAGCGGTCTGGCACGTCACGTCAGCATCCAACTCGACTGTCAAACTCGTCACTCTCCGACTCGGCACTCTCAGAGTCGTCACTCTCAACCACGCAACGGTCGCTGGCCGACCGTCAGGGCACACGCCGTGGCGTCTGCCGTTTCAAACCTGCGCCGCGCCGCCAGCCGGCGCGGCACGCGCTCCGTGCGATCAGCGCGGCCGTGCGCCAAGCCCGCGTGCGCTCGCGAGAGCAAGCACCTCGTCAACAACCGATTCCACGGAGCGCGCCGAGGAATCGATGCGCACCGCGTCGGCCGTCTGCAGGAGCGGCGAGGCCGCCCGTCCCGCATCGCGCCGGTCGCGTTCCTCGATGTCACGCGAAAGGTCGGCAAGGCTACCACCGAGACCCTTATCTTTCAACTGCTTATAGCGGCGCTCGGCGCGCTCGGCGACACTGGCGGTCAGATACACCTTGAGCGGCGCGTCGGGGAAGATCGCCGAGCCCATGTCGCGCCCGTCGGCGACCAGGCCCGGCAGGCGGCGAAACGACTGCTGGCGGCCGACGAGGGCGGCGCGCACGGCCGGCAGGACCGCCACCGCCGAGGCCAGTCGACCGACCGCCTCGCTGCGCAGTTCGGGGGCAAGGTCCTCGCCGTCGACGAGGACCGCGTCGCTGCCGTCGGCGGCGCCCATGAAGACGATGTGCAGGCCGGCCGCGAGCGCCGCGTGGCCCGCCTCGTCGCCGGGAGCGAGCCCGCGCCGGGCGCCGAGCAGGCCGACCACCCGGTACAGCGCGCCCGAATCAAGCCAGAGCCAGCCGAGGCGCCCGGCGACCTGTTTCGCCACCGTGCCCTTGCCGGCGCCGCTCGGCCCGTCGATGGTGATGACCGGGGCCGGTGCCCGCGCCGTCCCCGCCTCGCTCATCCGTGCGGCCCGCGGCCCGCGGCGCCCTCGACACCGACCTCAAGGCCGATGCCGCGCGCGATACCGGGAAAGTCCGGGAACGAGGTGCCGACGTTCTCCACGTCGCGGATGACGAGCTCGCCGTGGCTGAGGAGCGAGGCGACCGCGAAGGCCATCGCGATCCGGTGGTCGCCGTGGCTGTCGATCTCGCCACCGCTGAGCGGCCCGCCCTGCATCCGCAGGCCGTCCGGGTAGACCTCGACCGTGGCGCCGAGCCGGGTCAGGCCCTCGGCCATGACGGCGATCCGGTCGCTTTCCTTGACGCGCAGTTCCGCCGCACCCGAGAGCACCGTCTCGCCCCGGGCCGCGGCCGCGGCGATGAACAGCACCGGGAACTCGTCGATCGCGAGCGGCACGAGTTCCTCGGGGATCGCGATGCCCGTGAGGTCGCTCTGGAAGACCTCGAGGTCCGCGACGGGCTCGCGACCGGCGAGCCCCGCCGGGTGCACGCGGATGTCCGCGCCCATGAGCCTCAGGATGTCGATGACACCGGTGCGGGTCGGGTTCAGGCCGACCCGACGGATGACGAGGCCGTCCCTGGCGGCGAGTGCGCCCGCCACGAGGAAGAACGCCGCCGAGGAAATATCGCCGGGCACCTCGATGCGGCAGGCCTCGAGGCGGATCACGGGTGACACCGTCACGCGGCTGCCGGTGACCTGCACCGGCACGCCGAACGCCGCCAGCATCCGCTCGGTGTGATCGCGGGTGGGCGCGGGCTCCGTGACCGACGTCGGTCCACCGGCGTAAAGGCCGGCGAGCATCAGCGCGGACTTCACCTGCGCGCTCGCCACCTCGAGCACGTGCTCGGCACCGGTGAGCGTCTGCCCGCCGTGCACGTGCACGGGTGGCCGACCGTCGGTGGTGGTGATCGAGGCCCCCATGGTGCGCAGCGGTCGTGCGGCCCGCTCCATCGGCCGCCGGCTGAGCGACGGGTCGCCGACAAGGACGGAATCGAAGTGCTGCCCCGCGAGCAGGCCCATGGAGAGCCGCATCGCGGTGCCCGCGTTGCCCATGTCGAGCGGGCCCTTCGGCGCCTTGAGGCCGTGCAGCCCCGCGCCCTGCAGGCGCACGCGCCCGGGTCCGGTTTCCTCGATCGCAACGCCCATGGCCCGCATCGCGTTCAGCGTCGACAGGCAGTCGGCGCTGGCCAGGAACCCCTCGACCTCGGTCACGCCGTCGGCGATGCCGCCGAGCATCATCGCGCGGTGCGAGATCGACTTGTCGCCCGGCACCTGCATCGCACCGCCCACGCGGCGCTGCGACGTCACGCGGTAGCTTGCGCCCCCGCCGCTCACAACACCGCCCTCGGGTAGGAGCCGAGCAGGCGGAACAGCGAGGCCCGGGCTTTGAGCGTGGCAAGGGCCGCCTTCAGGGGCGGGTCGTCGGCGTGGCCATCGAGGTCGAGAAAGAACACGTAATCCCACTTTTTCCGTTGTGAAGGCCGGGACTCGAGCCGGGTCAGGTTGACCCCGTGCTCGGCGAGGGGCTCAAGCAGCCGAAGCAGCGCGCCGGGACCGCCGACGTCGCTCGCCGAGACGAGCAGCGTCGTGCGGTCGCGACCCGACGGCGGCAGCAGCTTGCGGCCGATGATCAGAAAGCGGGTGGTGTTGTCGGGGCGGTCTTCGATCTCCGAGGCGAGGATCTTGAGACCGTAGACCTCGGCCGCCGTTTCGCCGGCGATCGCGGCCGTGCCCTGCTCGTCCCGCGCGCGGCGGGCGGCCTCGGCGTTCGACGGCGCACTGATGAGCTCGACCCGCGGCAGGTGCGCCTCGAGCCACTGCCGGCACTGCGCGAGCGACTGCTGGTGCGAGCAGACGCGGCGGATCGACTTCAGCCCGAGGCTGCGCGCCATCAGGTGCTGGTGCACCCGAAGCTCGACCTCGCCGCCGATCTTGAGCGGCGAATTGAGGAACATGTCGACGGTGTGGTTGACCGTGCCCTCGGTCGAGTTCTCGATCGGCACCACGCCGAAATCGGCGGCCCGCGATTCCACCTCGCTGAACACCTCGGGGATCGTCGCGAGCGGCAGGGCGCGCACCGAGTGGCCGAAGTGCTTCAAAACCGCCGCCTGGGTGAAGGTGCCCTCCGGGCCGAGAAAGCCGACCTTGAGCGGCTGCTGCTGCGCGAGGCACGCCGACATGATCTCGCGGAAGAGGCGCACCATCTCCTCGTCGGACAGCGGCCCCGCGTTGCGCTCGAGCACGCCGGCCAGCACCGCCGCCTCCCGCTCCGGGCGGTAGAAGTCGACCGTGTCACCGGTCAGCCGCTTGGACGAGCCGACCTCGTGGGCGATCGTCGCCCGCTCGGCAATGAGCGCCTGGATGCGCGTGTCGATGGCGTCGATACGGCGGCGGATCGCGGCGAGGTCCGTGCCTCTGGCCGTCTTCGCCTTCGCCTTCGTCGCCCCGCCCCGCTTCGCTGCCGCCATGCTGCCTCCGTCCGCCAACCTGCTACGCCGCAGCGCGGGCCTGCTGCCCGTGCTCTGCCTCAGCCACCGGCGTCCGGTGCGGGCGGTGGGTCAACGGCGGTGGCCGTGGGCTCGCCGCCGGGCTCGCCATCGCCCTCGTCGTCGCCCTCCGACTCGCCCTCGACGAACGGCACGCGGGCGATCCCGACCAGCGCATCGCCGTCCTCGACGCGCATCAGGCGCACGCCCTGGGTGTTGCGCCCGAGCACCGAGATCTGGCTTGCCTGGGTACGCACCAGCGTGCCACCCTGGCTGATGAGCATCACGTCGTCGTCGACGCCAAGCTGCAGTGCCGCGACCATGCGCCCGTTGCGCTCGGACAGCTGCAGCGCGATCACGCCCTGCCCGCCGCGGCCGTGCTGCGGGAACTCGGCGACGTCGGTGAGCTTGCCGTAACCGTTCTCCGACGCGGTCAGCACGAGGCCGTCGCGCACGACGATGAGTGAATTGACCTCGTGCCCGTCGCTGAGCGTGATGCCGCGCACGCCGGCGGCCTCGCGGCCCATGGCCCGCACGTCGGCCTCGCTGAAGCGGATGGCCTTGCCACCGGTGGTGCAGAGGATGACGTCGCTCGTGCCGTCGGTGAGATCGACGCCGACCAGGCTGTCGTCGTCCTCGAGCGAGACCGCGATGATGCCGGCCGCCCGCGGCCGGGAGAACGCCTCGAGCGGCGTCTTCTTGACCGTGCCGCGGCGGGTCGCCATGAAGACGCACTGCTCGCCGTCGAACTCGCGCACGGCGAGCATCGCGGTGATCCGCTCGCCTTCCTCGAGCTCGATGAGGTTCACGATCGGCTTGCCGCGCGAGCCGCGCCCGGCCATCGGCAGCTGGAAGACCCGCAGCCAGTAGACGCGGCCGCGGTTGGAGAAGCAGAGCAGCGTGTCGTGGGTGCGCGCCACGAACAGCCGCTCGATGAAATCCTCTTCCTTCATCACGGTCGCGTTCTTGCCGCGGCCGCCCCGGTTCTGGCGCCGGTACTCGCTGATCGGCTGCGACTTCGCGTAGCCGTCGCGCGACAGGGTCACCACCACCGGCTGGTCCTCGATGAGGTCCTCGGTGGTCAGGTCCGAGTGGGTGTAGTTGATCTCGGTCCGGCGGTCGTCGCCGAACTGCTCGCGGATCTCGGCGAGCTCCTCCCGGATCACGGCGAGCAGCCGCTCCGGGCGCGCGAGGATGTCCGACAGGTCCGCGATCACGAGCAGGAGCTCGGCGTACTCGTTGACGATCTTGTCGCGCTCGAGCCCGGTGAGGCGCTGCAGCCGAAGGTCCAGGATCGCCTGGGCCTGGATCTCCGACAGCCGGTACGTGAGGCCGGCGCTGCCGACGGGACCCGACAGGCCGAACTCGGGGGCGAGGCCCTCGGGCCGCGCGCTGATGTCACCCGCCCGCGCGAGCATCTCCGGCACCGCGCCCGGCCCCCAGGAACGGCCCATCAGGCCTTCCTTGGCGTCCGCCGGGGTCGGCGCCCGGCGGATGAGCTCGATCACCTCGTCCAGGTTGCCGAGCGCGACCGCCTGCCCTTCCAGCACGTGCGCCCGGTCGCGGGCGCGCTTGAGCTCGAACACCGTGCGCCGGGTGACGACCTCGCGCCGGTGGCGGATGAAGCACTCGAGCAGTTCCTTCAGCCCAAGGAGGCGCGGCTGGCCGTCGACCAGCGCCACCATGTTGATGCCGAACACCGTCTCCATCGGCGTGTGCTTGTAGAGATTGTTGAGGACAATCTCCGCCACCTCGCCGCGCTTCAATTCGATGACGACCCGCATGCCGTCCTTGTCCGACTCGTCGCGCAGCTCGCTGATGCCCTCGAGCTCCTTGTTGCGCACGAGGTCGGCGATCCGCTCGAGCAGGCGCGCCTTGTTCACCTGGTACGGCAGCTCGGTGACGATGATCGCCTGGCGGCCCTTGTCCATTTCCTCGATCAGGGTCCGCGCCCGCACGTAGAGCCGACCGCGGCCGGTCGCGTAGGCGGTAGCGATCTCGGCGGCGCCGTTGATGATGCCGGCGGGCGGGAAGTCGGGACCCGGCACGATGCGCATCAGGTCGCCG